>JBNAAX010000021.1:13245-29916 GCA_049631665.1 Schleiferiaceae bacterium | reverse complement strand
CATTGTATTCTTAGTGTGGAAAGGCGAAGTTGCCCAATTGGCGCAAAATGCAGGTCCTGCTGTTGCGAAAGCAGTAAAAGTTCTTTTCTGGTTCGTTTTAGTAGGTTGGGCTATTTACCCGCTTGGATACATATTAGGTACTCCAGGAGGTTTATTCGGAATGCAGTTGGTTTCTGATCCTGCTGCTGCTTCGGCATACATGGATGTTGTTTACAACATTGGTGATGCTGTCAACAAAATCGGATTTGGTCTAGTTATCTACTCTCTTGCTGTAAGCTCGAAAGAAGAAGCGGCTTAATCATACGTTTCAGAGTGTTTGGAACCCCCACCGCGGCTTCGGTGGGGGTTTCTTTTTTTAACAATTCCTTATTCTCCTTTGGCGTATTTTTATTGTCTCAAAAACCTGGATAATGAAGTACCCAATTCTTGTTTTAACCCTACTCTGCTCTCTTAGCGCTTTTCCTCAGAAAACAGGTGCGCACTCTTATAAAGTCGACCTCACCAATGTGTTAGATGATCGTGTGAAAGTGACGGTCGACGCAACACTCACAAACCTTAGCGAGACCTTTGACGGCAAATACAGGTTTAACTTTCCAGCGACCATACCAGGTACCTACGCCACTTTAGATTACGGCCGATTCATCCATGATTTCCAAGCATTCAATAGCGACGGTAAGCCGCTCAAAGTTTCCAAGAAAAAGAACACCTACACCATCAAAGGCAAGCCTGCCAAAATTGAATATTGGGCAGAAGATAGCTTCGACGCAAAAATTCGCAAGAATAAAGTTTTCGAGCCTGCAGGCACCAACAACCAAGAGCGCAGAAATTTCCTACTAAATGCCGCCGGCTACTTTGGGTTTTTTGAAGGACTTGAAGATTTACCTGTATCTCTTGAAGTCAATAAAAGTCCTAGTCTTTACGGCTTGAGTGCTATGGAAAGTTATTCCTATGGAAACACACAAAATTTCTATGCTCGCGATTACCACCATTTTTTGGATTGCCCCGTAATGGTAAGCAAGCCAGATACTACTTCATTTATGTTAGGCGGCGCAAAAGTGACCATCGGCGTATTCGCTGAAAATGGTCGTGAACTTTCTAGGGACATCTACAAACAGGTAGAAACTAGCATGAAGGCCATTGAAGCCTTCTTACAAGGTGACCTCCCTGTAGACAACTATGCCTTCATTTTTTACATCAAAGACCACACTGAATTTGAAAGCCTATTCAACGGTTCAGAGATTAAAATCGGCACCGTATTTAAAGCATTGAGAAAATTAACTGGTAAAGGATTTGGGGCACTCGAGCACGGCAATAGTTCCGTGTACTACCTTCCAGATTTTGGCGGCACGACCGTACTTGACGGTATGGCCGATGTGTGTATCCACGAATTCTTCCACATCCTAACCCCGCTTGGACTGCACAGTGAAGAGATTGGAAACTTCAACTATATCGAGCCAAAGATGAGTAAGCACCTTTGGCTGTACGAAGGCATTACCGAGTATTTTGCCGGCATCAGCCAAGTCAAAGGTGGCGTCATCACCAAAGACGAATACCTGACCAAGGTTCTGAAAGGAAAAATCCGTAGTGCCGCGCGCTACCCAACAAAGAAAATGTCATTCACCGAGATGAGTGAAAACGTTTTGGATAAACCTTACAAAAAGCAATACGGTCAAGTATACCAAAGAGGGGCGCTAATAGGCGCGCTATTAGATATACGTATCATGGAGTTGACCCGAGGCGAAAAAGACTTACACGATATCATACTTACCCTCCGCGACAAATACGGACCTAATGAAAGTTTTAACGACGACGAGATAATTGAAGAGTTCGTGAGCCTCGTTCATCCAGATCTTCAGCAGTTTTTCGATAGTTATGTCACAGGGCGTGAAGAACTCCCTATTCAATCCTATTTGGCAAAAGTCGGTGTCGAATACGACAGGAACTATGTGGGTCCCCTCATTGCACATCCGGTGAATGATAACGATGTGAAGCTCAGTAGATTAATTGTTGGTCAGAAAATGACCATCAAGAAGGTTGGTAAAGACGATTTTGTAGGTTTTAAACCTGGTGATAAAGTGAGTATTCTAGACGACAAGCTTTTCTCAGGACCACAAGCACTTGAACCGGGTGAAACCATAGAGATCAGCGTCCTACGAGATGGTGAGAATATTCAATTGCCGTACACGGTGAGGACGGTGGAAGGATCTAAAAGCCACTATATCCGAGAAGCCAAGGACATGACCACTGCCGAGGCAACCTTGCAACTGCTTTGGTTCTCGAACTAATTTATTTACGACGCCAAAGTTCTCGAATATCGAGGCCTCCGTTGTTGTATTCGAAGACCAGATTGTCGTAATCGACCACAATATAGTCCCACCTAAAACTATACGTTGGGGTAAAAAAGATGATCTCTTGAAGCGCTGTATCTAAAGTGAATTCGCCACCGTTTTCACTGTTTGACCCCCTATACTCCCAAAGACCTTGGAGATCACCACAAAGTGAATCGTCTGTAATGATCAAGTCTTCACCTTGAAGGAAGGCGGGTAACATCGTGACGCTATCTGTTCTCTGATAAATTTCCCAATGACCGACTAATCCCTCGTCCACTAAAACAGACTCTTCGCAAGAAGGACGGGCAGTACAAGCGCTCAACAACGCAGCAAAAAACAACAGAGCGACTATATAGCGCATCAATGAACGATCAGTAGTTTTTCGGTAAACCTTCTTCCAGAAGAAACCACTGTTACTAGATAGGTGCCAGTAGATAAATCCTTAGTAGAAATCACGCGATCCGGAGTATAAGCAAGCGACTCTTTAATCCAAAGTCTACCGGACTCGTCATACACATAAATTTCGAGCGGGGCTCCTTCAGCCCACATGCCACTAAGTTTGAATCCGTCTTGTGCAGGATTTGGATACACCATGAGGTGGTCTGAGGCCAATTCCTCTTCTAAACCAATGCCTTGAATAAACTCAAACCAATTGATGTTCACAGGAGCTTGAATAACATTCAACTTCAAGATGTAATCGCCCTGTGTCAGCACACCGGCATTTCCACTAGTCGTGTTCCACGTTTGCCATCCACCGGTCGAAGGTAGTGTGACTTCCGGCATATTGCTTAGGTACGTTCCTGACGTATCGTACAATTCAAATTGAATTTTACCATTGCTTTGTGAAGCGTGGCGGTAATCAATAGAATAGGTCGCGTTGTTTAATACCTTGATATCGTACAGCAAATAATCTCCGCCGTCTAGATAACCGATGTTCTGCCCACCACCAACGTCAGAGGTGTTCTCCAATGAAATACCATCCATACTAGAATAGGCTTCTGCTTCTATTTTACCTGGAATGACATGCACTGTAGGTAATGTATTTTCAACCAATTCCTGAGTGAATGGATCTACAGACGTTCCGTCTTTTGCTTTCAAGGCGGTTCCCGAATACGAAACCTTCATTTCATCTAAAAAGGTCATGTTCTGATTCAGGGTTAAGATGAAATTTCGAACATTGTTTGGACTAGGTGCGATGTTCACCACTGATGCCTGATTTCCATTTATCGTAACATAGTAAGAGGCAAAATTTCCAAGCTGGCTCGAATCCAAAGGCTTGTTTGTTTTGACCTCTATTTCAGTGTAGCTGTGCGTTACAGAACTAACGTATTCAGCGTCCAGGGATGTAGTACTTCCAGTAGCGATAAATTCGAAACTGGCGACATTAAAGCCCCCGCTATTCGAGACAAAGCGAATCGTCTTGTCCTCAGAAGAAAGAATAACATTAGGAATAACTTTATCCGCCAAAATAGACCAGCTGCCCGTATTCGAAGCGTAATAGTTTTGGGTCAATTTTACGCCGTCCGCTTCAAAGTAAAAGTTCCCACCAGTAGCACCGTTTGCACCTTGACGTACTTTAATCGTGTACACACTGTCTTGCGCAATATCTACAGTGTATTGCATCCAGTCGTCCGTATCTACCCAGCCTACACAGTAGCCATTACTATTTACGAAATCTGAGAACGCCTGGACATCTACCCCATCATTTCTATACGTCCAGCCACTGTTCCATGCGGGAGGAGGATTCAATTGCATGGATTCGGTGTCGTAATAAGCTACTCCTAAAGGACCCATGTCGTATTCAGAGGCGTGAACAACGCCTGGAATATTGTGCTCTTTCCATGGCAATGCCGTAGGGTCATAAATTTGCCTAAACATCGCGTCGATGACTCCCCTATTGTAGGTACAATTCTCAGCTTTAAGGTTGGTTGCAAGTTGCATCAATGCCGCTGTAGCATCAGCAACAGACGGAGCGCTAGCACTTCCACTCCAATAATTTAACAACTGCTGGTAGCCAAGGTTTTTAGTAATGCTTAATGGCGCATTAATTGTCTCTACCTTCTTCAACGGCCACCACGCCCAGCCGACTCCCTCGGATTCCATGATGCTAATTAAACCCGTGTACCAAGCATTGGAGTTTTCACCCGTTTCACCAAACCAGATTGGCACGTTGTACGTATCTCTTAGGTCCAATCCATACTGAATGTCAGCGACACTATTTACCGGCGACCAATACTTATGGGGCGAATAGGCCATATTGTTGTCCCATGGAGGCGTCAATCCGGTAAATGTATTTGCGAACCAATTCCCTTCTATAAAGATGATATGGTTGGTATCTACCGTTCTTATACTATCTGTGATGTCTTCGTAAAGATTTCTTAGCATTGTCCCACCAGGCAAATTCCAGTTGGGTTCGTTGATTAAATCATACCCAGCGATGGTAGTATCTGTGGCAAACTTCTCCGCCAACTTTTTCCAGAGCGCTACCGTCTTTGTTCTATTGTGCACACTTTCCCACAAGGAAGGCTTAGTAGGATCGTAATCACTAATTCCCTGATCATATCCCTGACCCCCAGGAGCTGCATGAAGATCTAAAATGACATACAATCCTCCATCTTCTGCCCAAGTAACCACGGAGTCCAGCAGGTTAAATCCCTTAGTGAGCCAAGTGTTTTGCCCGAGCACGGGTTCCTCTTCAATCGGAAGAGTGAAAAGATTATAATGCATAGGAACTCGAATGGTATTGAAACCCCAAGCCGCCATGCTATCTGCATCTGCCTTATTAAAGTGGTTTTCTAGCCAGGCGTCGTAAAAAGCCTGCGTCGCTGCAGCGCCAATAAGGTCTTCAATAGTGTCCTTTATCTTGTGTTGTGAATTCGCAAATGAAGCGGTTTGAAGCATATAGCCTTCCTGAACCATCCAACCTCCAACTCCCATGGCTCGAATAAGCAATGTATCGCCTGATCCATCGACTATAGCTTTACCATTAGATTTGACGTATTGTGCTGTTACTATGGTTGAAGCCAATAATGCCCCAAGTAGAAATAAGCGTTTCATGATGTGTAGTTGCGTAGTTGAGTTGCCACAAGATAAAAAAAAACGAGGCGCTTCCCATGGGAAGCAGACCTCGCTTTAATGATGCGCAGTTTTGGCAATCGGTAACACTTCAATAAAGATGCGATAATTGCCTAAGGATGTTTTATTTAAAGCAAGACAGTTACAGGACAATTATATTTTTTGAATGAATTCGTCCAAAGAATCGCCCTTTTCGAGGTCAAGTTTCTTCTTTAGACGGTATTTGGCTTTTTCAATAGCTGCCGGACTCACGTTTAGTACATTCGCTACTTCCTTGTTACTCATCTGCTGACGAAGCAAATAACTCAACCGAATCTCGCCTTTAGTCAAGGTTGGATATTCTGCTTTGAGCTTTGCAGAAAAGTCTTCGTGGAGCTCACGGTAGTTACGCTCAAAATGATCCCAATAGTTTTCACTTTGAAGCTCTCTGTTCAACTCCCTAGTCATACCCTTCAGAAACCTAAGTACCTCCTCTGAACGTCCTTTCTTCTCGCTTTCCTTCACCAATCGCTCCTTAAAGGACTGAAGAAGCTCAAGACGCGAAGAAGTCTTCAGCAACTGAAAGCTGAGTTCTGTCTTCTGTTTTTCTGTCTTCACTTCAAGCTCGGCCGCCTTTGCCTTTAAAAGCTCGCGCTCAGTTTCTACAAGTTTTAGGCGCGTCAATCTGAATTTCCGGTCTTGAAAAAAGAATACTGTAGCCCCTACTAAAAATGTAATTACTACAAAGAGGATAAGCTTGAACCACCATTGCTGCCAGAAGAAAGCCTTAATGACAAAATCAAACGATAGTACTTTGGGTGCTACGCCTGATTTCGTCGCTGAAATTTCAATCGTGTATTTACCTGGATCGAGCTCTGATAAATCAATGATTCGCGAGCCTTGAGGCAGGTTCATCCAGCGTTCGTCGTTTGAAGATAATCTATAATGAAACGATACACCTCTTTGAAAAGAAGGAGACATTAATTCAAATGAAAACCTTAGGGATTTAGTCCCTGCGTTAAAAGCAATAGGTTGGCGGACCTTATTGGTGTTTTTAATCAATTTTGCAGATTGCTTTTCGTTATCTGCATAAACATCGGTCAACAGCAAATCCGGAATCTCAGCGGTACGTATATCATTCACATTGACCACCGCGACGCCTTTGGTACCACCTACATATAGGTTTTCACCCTTAAGAACAAGCGATTTCCTGTTTGGAAGTCCAATTTGTAATTCATCAATCTCGCGAATGAGCTCGAATTCCCATTGGCCATCGATGTACTGTATGCGACCTAATCCAAGAGAGGTTGTTGCATATAGATAATGCTTACCCGTTGCTAAAGCATAACAGTTCGTATAGTCTGAATTTGTAAGCACCGTGTCCAAGATTCCTTCACTGTAAGAAAGAATACCGGCACCTTCCGTCCCAATAATCAATTGACCGCCAAAATAGCTTAAATCAAGCACACTATTATCCAATGCTACCGAGGATATTCCGCCGTTACGATCTATAGCATGTAGTCCTGTAAATTCTGATCCAACCCACAGCTCGCTGCCGGTAAACTCAAGATCCATGATGTTCCGACCAACTCGCCAGGGCACCTTAAAAGGAGAGATAAACTCCTTTCCGTTCCAGAATTGGAGTCCACTCAAGGTGCCTATCCAAAGACTGTCCCCCCAAGTTTCCTCCATAGACCAAATGTTACTATTCATCAAACCAAATGCTATACCAGAGCTCGCTAAGAAACGGCGCTTAAGTTCCCCTTGACCGTCTAAGACAAACAACCCCTCTGAAAGACTTCCTACCCAAAGTTCGTCACCGTAAGTCTCAAGACTGGTGACAACATCCGGCAATACGGCAGGGTCTATCCTGCTCACTGTGACCTTTTCAGCATCTGTATTGTATCGAACCAAACCGTCACCATCGTAACCGACCCAAAGGCCATCGTGCTCAAGCAACGCAATCGAACTCTGCAATCCCGAATAAGCAAAGTCCTCGTGTTTGGGTAAGGTTCTTACTACGCGCTCGCTTTTGGGAAGTAGTGTAATTCCGGAGTTGAAGGTCCCTAACCATAGTTGGTCAGAAATGTCATAAATGCCATAGAATTGATCTGATGCGAAGCCTAACTGTGGCTGGTACTTAGAATAGTGATCGATGCGTCCCTTAGACGTCTTATATAAGCCTTCTCCATCAGTACTTACCCACAAATCATCTCCGTCAAAATGAACATCCCGCGGACCGATTGGGTCCAAAGTCGCGTCTCTTTCAAAAGCACCCGTAGCGGTATTTAGTCGAAACAGCCCTTGGTCTTCTACCCCAAAAACTACATCGCTTCCTCGAACGTCAACCGATTTGCGAAACGAACTTACCTCCCCATTTACGAGTGCGGAAAGGATGGTATTGTTCGACTGAAGCACGTACAATAGTTTAGAACCCGTCGTAGCCATCCAAAGTGTATCGCCTTGTTCAGCAAAATCAAAGCAAAACGAAATATCTAAACCGTGAAGCTTACTCGTTAACTGCTGCCACCTGTCGGCCCCAGGGCGTAAAAAGTAGGTGCCAATACCACTTGTTCCTGCCCAAATAGTTCCATCCCTAGTCTCGTATAAAGAAAGAATGGAATAATTCGCTGGTAACTGCGGACAATTCTTGTCTAGACGCGCACTTAGATTGATTAAATCAATACTCACAATACCCCCTAGCTGTAGCCCGATGTAAAGGATTGAATCTTGCGAGACCAACAAACTCTGTACGTTATTTGAACGTCGCTCCGTTGTAGAATCTAGAAAGGAAATATTTGTTGCTTTTCCCTCATTATATCTGTACAAACCGTCCCTGGTTCCAATCCAGATAAATCCCCAAGGGTCCTGGACGATATCATATACAGTTGGGTTGTTCAATCCATGGCTTGCGTCAATAATGCGAGCCTCCTGGCCGAAGCCGGACAAGGACAGGACAAAAAGCAATAACGTGAGTAGCCTTCGCATGTGCGCAAGGTACCAAATAAAAGGGGGACCCGAAACGGGTCCCCCTTCACTTACTTACTAACCAAATGTAAGTTATAATTAATTAAGTACTACACGTACAACCTTCTCAGTCATGCCGTTTTGTACTCGTACGATGTACATACCGCGTGGAAGAGAAGCAACGTCTAGACGAGCCTCAGCCTCGAAGGTAGCTTCCATTACACGCGCACCAGTGATGCTATATACTGCTACGTTAGAAGTAGTTCCAGTAGTGTTCTCGATGAACAATACATCAGATGCAGGATTTGGCTTAATTACGAATGAAGCAGCCTGCTCTTCCATACCGATGTTCGCACATGGACCACACTCTTCCCAACAGTTTACTGGTAAGATAGAATCATTAGTACTTGTCATCAATAATCTGTTAGTATATGGACCGCTAGTTAATGTACAAGTACTGTCATTCGTGGCTGGATCTAAAGATTCCTCAGTAGAACCTGCTGATGTACCTTTATTATACTTGTATTCTATGGTTTCGCCAGACATTCTAGACAATGTGATTTCCCATACGTTATCACCATCATCATCCGACATCGGTAATCCGGGAGCAGCCCAGTTATTAATGGTACCTCCGCGAATGAAAGCACTATCATTAGGATGACCTGATAAGTCTAGCACAAATGTAACGTCTACAGCTACTGGTGGAGCAGGACATAGACCATCAACAGTACATTCACCGAAACATGTTCTTAAACGGAAGTCACTGTAAAGATTTCCCGTTTGTCTGTCGTTATAATTCGCTGGATCACCACAAGGCTTGCCAGCCAATTGTTCTTTACAACCCCATGACGGACAAGCTCCGTTAGTGAAAGTGAAAAATGAGAAGAATCCCGTATCCTGAGCTCGTGTAATACTGTAAACACTATCACCGATTGGATACATTTCATTATCGCCTGGATTTCCGAAGTTACCTCCACCTGCAAGGAATACTCCAGAAGTATCAACGACTTGATTACTCATGTTCACTTGCATCGTCAAATAAACTTGGCCAGGAACAGCGTATGCTGAACTGTACTCTTTTCCATCCAAAATTGTATCACCATTCAATACGGCAAAACGATTCGTGTAAATTCCGCTTGTTTTAGTCCCCGGAGTTCCAGGCGCGAAATTCTCTTGATTTGTCCAACCGTCCAATGTGAATTTATACTCAATGGAATCATTCGTCAATGGCAACGACGCCGTCCAAATACTATCTCCCTCTGGATCAGACATTGGATTACAAGTTCCACACCAGCCATTAAAGTCACCGTTTACATATACCGTATTATAGGTAATATTTGTATCTCTCATATCAACAATGAAAGTAGTCATCTTCGTAGGTGGTGGTGCCGGACAAACCGTATCGTTAGCACACGTTCCAAAACAGAATAATAGCGTCGTATCCTGCGAGAATGAAGGAAGAATTCTATCATCATAATTAGTCGGGTCAGCACAAGGAAGACCATTTAGGTTTTCTTTAGTTCCCCAGTCTCCGTTGTTCGCAGGACTATTAAGGAATATAAAGTTTCCTCCACCTGCTCCACTTAAAGTATCTGTACCTTCATATACTCCATTACCGTCAGGATCAGTCAATTGAACAGCATTAGCACCACCAATTACACCACCTCCTAGATATAGCCCATTGGGACCGACCGTGATATTAGACGTATTAACTTTAAAAGTTACAACGTAGTTTGTCTGCGCCATGCCAAGCATTGGCAAGCACAACATCAATAAAGCGTAGATTTTTTTCATGTTAAGCATTTATTTAATGGTTAGTAATTATTGAAAAACTCTTATATAATCCACCAGCATATACTGAGGGAATTGGGTTGAAGGACCAACTGGACCAGGCCAATTTCCTTCCACAGCAATATTCAAAATGAAGAAGAACTTTTGTTGGAACGCACTTAAGTTAGCGATGTTCATTGAGTGGTAGAGCATGTTATCTCTATACCATTTAATCGATGAACTGTTCCAAACGATAGAAAACACATGGAATTCATCGTTAAACTTTTCTCCGTTCGGCAAACTAGTATTGCCGCCATACTCTGCATGAGAACCGTTATTAGACCAATGGGCAGTACCGTAAACCGTACGGTCGTTGTACCCTTCGCCTCCAATAAGTTCCATAATATCAATCTCTCCACAGGTTGGCCAACCGTCAGAACTGAAGTTGTCGCCAAGCATCCATAGTGCCGGCCAAATACCCTGTCCATAAGGCACCTTGGCGCGAATATCAATGCGACCGTATTTGAAAGATTCTTTGCCTTGTGTAGTCATACGTGCAGAGGTGTAAGGCGCGCCTAGGTGCGTCTCTTCCTTCGCTGTAATTCTCAAGAAACCTTGATCCAGCTCTGCATTTTTAGTTCCTGCTCTATAGTATTGACTTTCGTTGTTACCCCAGCCAGACGCTCCAGTTTCAAAGTTCCAAGTGGCACCATCAACAGAAGTCCCGTCAAACTCTTCTTCCCAAACTAAAGTAAGACCAGAATAACTTGACGGTGACGTATATCCAGTATTGTCGATTGGTGGTGCACCATCGTCGTTAGTCAAAGTAATCTGAGCATAAGGAATAGGGGTGGTAACGTTAATAGGATTACTGAATGAAACCCAAAGAGATTCGGTGTCTTCAGAATCCTCATCACCAAGAATGGTGATAGGAATGGCTCCTACGGATTCACCCTTAGGGATGATTAATGTTCCTTGAGTAGCCTCGAAGTCGCTACCTTCATCAGCGCTTACCGCACTGGTTATGTAGTCAATCGATACTTCTCTCGGTGCAGCTTCTGTAAGATAAACGTAGAAATCTAGCACGAACGTTCCATTGCCTTCGTCGATAATTACATCCTCTGCACTTAATTGAGGAACAGAAGGTGCCTCGCAACTGGAAATTGCGAGGCCCATTCCGAAAATTAAACATACGTTTAAGAGTGTATTCATTTATTCTCCTTATGATTCAGAGTAGAGTGTAAAGCGCCACATTCCAGGCCCATAGTCAATATCGATTTCCATATAGCGATCGCCATCGATTTCTGTCATCGAGACTATGTTATAAGTAATAGCTGAAATCGGTTGGCTAACCTCCATATCATTTGCAACTTTATGAAGGCCAATAAATGCACCTGTGCCAGTTACTTTCAACTGTTCTGGACTAGTTGCATTTGCGGGTATAATTTCAAACCCATGCGTCCCGCTTTTCCAGCCCTCCTGATTAGCTGCAAAGGCAGATTCAGAAAAACATCCTTCAGGTGAAAAGCCCATAATTGGTTCTCCCCAAAAATCACCATTCGAATTATAAACCATATCACCGTCTGCTTCGAAGGTCCACTCGTCATTAAATGTACATGGTCTCGCCGTAGGACCATTAGCATCAATAGCCCACCATTGCTGGCCATCATCTGAACCTACCCAGAGAGCACCTGCTTGAGGAGCTAATTTCCAAGTTCGCTGACTGCACTCTGTAAGCCATTCCATTGCACCAACACAAGGAGGTGGACCTTCTTTAAAGATTTCTACCGTACCTGTCGTTGAGGCGGAACCTCCTTGGTTAAATACAGTATGCTTTACATTGTAAACACCAATCGAGCCGATGAATATATCAACCGTTTCACCAGTATATGTTCCAACGCCTTCAATCTCCCAAGAGAATAGGAATGGATCTCCGGTAGAACTTGATGTAAACTGTACATTGTTACTATCAATGTATGTCATTGTATAGTCCGCTTGAGGCAATGCTCCAAGCTCTGTATGACCAGCTTCACTTGGTTCACATGCAATGAAACCAACGGCTAGTACTGCGAATAATGCGATTCTCTTCAACATAATTCTAAATTTTAGTATCCAGGATTCTGGGTTAATACTCCTTGACTCGCGTCAATCTCTTGCTGAGGGATCGGTAGGTATTGGTGTGTTGACAATACGAAACCTTGATCTCCTAAAACATCAGTTGCTTTGCCTGTTCTCAATAGGTCGAAGAAACGATGTCCTTCAGTCGCAAGCTCAAATCTGCGCTCGTCGTAAATGTCTTCCAACAAATCTGAACCTGTTGAAGACACAGGAGATAAGCTTACACGACCACGTACTTGGTTGAGGTATGAACGAGCTGTTCCTTCTGAACCGCCGCTACGAACCAAACCTTCTGCAGCCATCAATAAAACGTCTGCATATCTGATTTCACGAATGTTGTTACCCCAGTTCAATGCTGGATCACCGTCTGGTGCAACATTAGAAGCAATAGGAGCGTACTTTCTCATGAAGTAACCTGTGTTTTGGTAGCCAGGCGTGTATTCTGCACCTGGAAGAGAGGCAGCATTAATAACAGTCTCTCCGTAACGTGGATCGTTTGCCATATCAGCTTGCAACTCTGTAGAAACAGGACAGAATCCCCAACCAGTAGCATATGTCGGTCCGTTATAGTCACGCATACCGATGAATTGAACACCTACGTTTCCTTCACCGCCACCCCAGCCGAATGAACCCCAGTCAGATGCTGAGTTTTCGCTGTACGTGATTTCAAAGACACTTTCCGAAGACCACTCGCCTTCTTTTGTCCAAAGATCAGCGTAGCTCGATAGCAATTGGTACTCACCAGAGTTGATTACGTCTTCACACAAAGAAGCAACTTGGCTCATTTTAGATTCGTCGTTCTGGAACAAGTATACACGAGCAAGCAATGCTTGTGCTGCACCTTTAGTTACACGACCCAATTGGTTTTCAGAAACTGAAGTTGGCAATACACTAATTGCATCCTCAAGATCAGAGATGATCAACGGGTAGATGCTTTCTGGACCTACCTGCTCTACAGTGTAGTATTCAGAAGCTCCTAGCGTGTGGTCAATCAATGGCACATTACCAAATAGGCGAACCAAATCGAAGTAGAATTTCGCACGAAGGAATTTAGCTTCGCCTTTAGTTCTTACTCTAAAAGATTCTGCTGCTTCCTCTATACCGTCAATCTTCTCCAAGTATAGGTTAGCTCTGTAGATGCCTTTGTAGCACTTTCTCCAAAAACCACGTTGAGGACCTAGGTTAGGTGTCAACGTGAAGTTGTCGTAAGCAACCCATGAAGGCTGATCCGACGCATCGCTACCTCCTGCATATGTGTCGTCAGAAGCAACATTCTGCAAGAAGCGGAACATGGTAAATCCGTACTGATCGTTCCACTGAAGAACATCATAGATACTTACCAAAGCTTCAAAAGCCTGATCTTGATTTTGGTAATAGTTCACCTCCAATACACGACCTACAGGACGCGTATCTAGAAAGTCCTTAGAACAAGAACCCAATACTAGGGCTAGCGCTAGAGTTAGGCTTACCCAAATGCTTTTTGTGTGGTTTAACTTATTCATGATTTATTTATTTAAATGTGATGTTCAAACCGATTGTATTTACTCGTGCTTGCGGGTAAATACCACGGTCAATACCCATACCTGCACCAATTTCTGGATCAAATCCACTGTACTTTGTAAACGTTAATAGGTTCGTACCTGCGTAGTAAATGCGCATTTTTCTCAATCCTATTCTTTCAGCTACTGAACCTGTGATGTTGTAGCCCAATTGCAGTGATTTCAAACGGAAGAAACTACCATCTTCAACGTAGAAGTCAGAACTACGAGCGAAGTTTTTGTTTCTGTCGTCGAAGGTTAGACGAGGGTAAGTATTTGATGTACCTTCTCCAGTCCAACGGTCAATTGCAGTTGCAGGCATGTTTGATGTAGGTAGATCGTATCTACGCGTCGCGTTATAAATGTCGTTGCCAAATACACCTTGACCGAATACGTTCAAATCCCAATTCTTGTACTGAATATCTAGTGTAATACCTGCAGTCCAGTCCGGTGTTGGGTTACCAATCATTGTTCTATCATCCGCATTGATCTGTCCATCACCGTTTACGTCAACAAAACGGAAATCACCCGGCATTGCACCTGGCTGGATTGTATCACCGGTAGAAGAAGTGTATCCATACACTTCATCCATGTTCTGGAAGATTCCGTCTGTCTGGTAACCGAATAGGTAACCGATTGGCAGACCTTCTGTGATACGTGTAATCTCAAGACCCTGTGGTCCCCAGCCTGCTCCTGTCAAGTATCCTGCGTCATTACCGATAAGAACAACCTCATTTCTAATGTAACTTACGTTACCACTTACACCAATAGCAAAGTCCTTGCTGTAGGTTCTGTCGTAACCGAATTCCATGTCGATACCTTGGTTCAACATAGAACCAACGTTCGCTGTAGAAGGATCGTTACCAATGTAATCTGGTAGAGGTGGACGTGTCTTCATGTCGTTTGTCTTACGGTTGTAGACATCAAAACCAAATACCAAGTAGTCGTAGGCACGAATCTCAGCACCAACGTTCAACTGTGCAACGCTCTCCCAACGCAAATCAGGGTTGGCTACTTGTGCAGGCGTCGTACCGTTTGTTAGGATTTCATTTCTACCAAAAGTGTATGAACGACCACCAATAATTGTTGAAGCGTATTCTAGCGAACCAGCAGCATCACTACCGTTCAAACCATAACCCGCCTTCAACTTCAACTGGTTGATATTATCATATACCCAGAAGTCTTCCTTGTGCATGTTCCAACCAGCAGAAAGTGATGGGAAGTAACCCCAACGGTAGTTCTGTCCAAATCGAGAAGAAGCATCTGCACGCAATACTGCAGTGGCAACATATTTACCATCGTAGTCGTAGTTCGCACGAGCAAAGTATGATTCAATAGCATAGCGCTCCCACTTACCACCGTACACTTGCTCAGAGAGCTCGTTTCTTGCGTAGTCAATAGTTGCATCTTGGAAATCTTGTGTAGGAACATCGCGCTTGTTACCGCCAATGTATCTACCGTTCACTTCCTGAGCACTGTGGCCAGCGAGGTAGCTCATGTTGTGCTTACCAACACTGTGGCTATATGTGATTGTATTGTCCCAAATCCAAGTGAAGCCTCTGTTGAAGCTTGAGTATACGTTATTTGTATCCAATAGGTTGGTTGCATTCAAGTAGTGCGACGGTGTGAAACCTTCGCTACCCCAGAATGCGAGGTCGATACCCATACTTGAACGCGCTTTCAATCCAGGAAGGATTTCAAACTCCGCGTAAGTATTGTTTACAATTTTATCAGCCCATCCGTAGTTATTAATGATGCTGTATGCTGCAACCGGATTCACGATCTCAGAAGTTACACGGTTTGAAATGCCATAGATACCGCCTTCGTCACGAACCAAATTACTTCTCAATACACCTCCTGATGAATACGGCGCTGAAGCCAAGACAGTTGGGTCTGTTTCGTACAGTGGTGTCAAAGGATCGATGTTGAGCGCACGACCTAGTGGTGAACCCCACTCAGTATTCTCCGCAACACCGTTACTTTGATTGTGCGTGTAAGCAACGTTCCAGCCAACCGTCAAACGGTCGTTGACATTTGTGATGGTATTCAAGCGAGCAGCAAGACGTTCGTAGTATGATTTGCCTTCCGCAACGATACCTTCTTGATTAAAGTTACTTACAGAAGCGTAGTACGAACCTTTATTTGTTGCACCAGCGATGCTTACATCACTGCTCTGCATGATTGCATTAGGGTTGAAAACATGGCTTTGCCAATCTGTACCCTCGCCGTATTGTGCTGGGTTATCGTAAATTTTTGGCTGACCGGCTGCTGCCGACATCTCGTTCATCAACGTAGCGTATTCCGTAGCGTTCAATACTGGAATTTTCTTCCAAGGGTTTTGAACACCCGTGTATGAAGCTACTTTCACCTCCATGCCACGAGCCTTGGAACCGTTTTTCGTAGTAACGATAATTACACCGTTCGCACCTCGAGCACCGTAGATCGCAGCTGAAGCAGCATCCTTAAGTACCTCGATAGTTTCGATGTCACCTGGGTTCAAGAAGTCAATACCTCCACCGATGATGACTCCATCCACAACGTAAAGTGGGTCAGAACCATTGATTGAAGACGTACCACGAATACGTATTACCGAACCTGAACCCGGTTGGCCTGAACTCTGAACCACACTCACCCCAGAAGTTCGACCTTGGAGTGCGGTTTCGATACGTGGCAATTGAAGATCCTCAAGATCCTCAGATTTCACGCTAGAGATCGCCCCTGTTACGTTTGATTTTTTCTGCACCCCGTAACCAACAACAACAACCTCATCCAGAGTAGATGCAGCTTGATCGTAGCTTAGTTTCGTGGTAATCTGTTTGTTGTCAGAAAGCGTTACAGTTTTGCTTTCGTATCCAACGAATGAAATAGATACTTGCGTTCCTCTCGCAACGTCT
>JBNAAX010000021.1:0-13235 GCA_049631665.1 Schleiferiaceae bacterium | reverse complement strand
CCGCCGCATCTAGTACTACCCCTTTGTACTGAGCGCTCATCGTAAACGAAGAAAGCACTAGGACAAATGTTGCAGCAAGCGACATTAAGTGTTTGTTGTTAATCATAGTCGACCGATAGTTATTTTAAAAGTGTTCGATGTACACTCAAAAGTCTTGAATAGTAATTAGGTATACAACCGCTCTGACCGGACAAAAACCGGACAAAATTGTTTGTTTTCGGCATAAAGTCAATAAAATTAGGACTTGAGAAGGCTAGACAAGGTCCAAAGCAGGTTGTTTAGACTGTGAAATCGTCTAAATCGCGACGGTCTTTCTTCGTAGGTCTGCCTAACCCCTTTTTACGGGTTACATTACGGGCTAAACGCAAAAATTCTTGCTTATCTAGCTCATTCTGAGGGGTAATATCCTTTACTAGATCTTCTACGAACTTTGCACCAACCCGGCTCTTAGGAATTGACAAAACCTCAAAAACTTGGTCAAACCCGTGGCGTTTGATGGTGATTTCATCGCCGACTTTGACCTCTCGAGAAGGTTTAACCGGTATTTCCTCCATTAAAACACGCCTAGAGCGCACATTCTCGCCTGAAAGACTGCGGGTTTTGAACAATCGGACACACCATAGAAATTTGTCAATTCTCATCAAAGCAAATTTGAAACATTTCGGGTATTTTAAGGCCTGAATAATGCCTGAATATGAAAACTAACACTTTCGCGGCCGCATTGTTGGGAGCCGCAACCCTAATCGCCTGTAAAAACAGTACTTCAGACACTACTTTAGAAGAAACGCCAAAGACTATGGAGACCTATAAAAAAGGGTATCAACTCTACACCATTCGCGAAGAAATGGTTAGTGATTCGGCTGCAAAAGCTGCTTTACATGCAACCAAAGAGATGGGTTATGTACAAGTAGAGTCGTTTGGATACGTGCAAGGCACCTTCTTTGGACAAAGTCCTGAGCAATTTAAGAAGACCATTGACAGTGCTTCGCTAAGCTCGCCTAGTGGTCACTATATGCCTATGCAGTTGGCCACTAATGAAGTGGGACCGTTGGACACTTCTACCATTGCAGATATATTGGATGCTGCAGAAGCTTTGAATCAAAAATGGGTGGTTATCCCATGGATGAGTGAGGCATGGAGAAACGCCGAGGGCTATGGGCACTTGGCCAATTATCTGAAAGCCTTAAGCGCTGCATCTCAGGAGCGCGGCATGATTGCCGCTTGGCACAATCATGAATTTGAATTCCAACCGCTCGAAGACGGCACAATTCCTTACGACTACCTTATTGAGAATTTAAAGGACGAAGGCGTGGTCTTCGAAATGGACGTGCACTGGGTGGCTTTTGCCGGAGAAGATCCTGTTAAATGGTTTGAGAAATACCCAGGTATGTTCCCATTGTGGCACGTTAAAGATTTTGCTGCTGATACGTTAACGCAGGTTCCAGTAGGTCAAGGCGTGATCGATTGGGAACGAGTTTTCGCCAATGCTGAACTTAGCGGTATGCAACACTATTATATAGAGCAAGATGTTTGTAGTGCGGACAGAGCATTGGATTGCTTGGAAGAGAGCATTGACTGGGCGGCAGAACAAACCTTCATGAATTAAGCAAAGAACGATACCCAAATACAACCTAAAATGTACGGAGACTTAAAAGACCACTTGCAAAGAGAATTGGCCGATATAGAAACAGCTGGTCTGTTCAAAAGAGAGCGCATTATTACCACTCCTCAAGATGCGGTTATTAAAACTACTGAAGGGGCGGAGGTCTTAAACTTTTGTGCCAATAATTACCTCGGACTTAGTTCACATCCAAGAGTGCTTGAAGCCGCGCATAAGACGCTAGACACACACGGTTTTGGCATGAGCTCAGTACGTTTTATTTGTGGTACTCAGGACATTCATAAGGAACTTGAGGCGAAGATCGCGGAGTTTCTTCATACCGAGGATACTATTCTGTATGCTGCTGCTTTTGATGCCAACGGCGGTGTATTTGAGCCCCTTTTAACCGCTGAAGATGCCATTATTTCGGACAGCTTGAACCACGCCTCGATCATTGATGGGGTTCGTTTGTGTAAGGCTGCGCGTTATCGCTACGCCAACAATGACATGGCTGATCTTGAAAAGCAACTTCAGGCTGCTGAGGGTGCCCGATTCAAAATCATCGTTACCGACGGTGTATTCTCCATGGACGGCTACGTAGCACAGTTGGATAAAATTTGTGACCTCGCTGATAAGTACGATGCTTTGGTGATGGTAGACGAATGTCATGCCACTGGATTCATTGGTAAAACAGGTCGTGGAACTGTAGAGCTTAAAAACGTTCTGGGTCGTGTAGATATCATCACTGGAACTCTAGGAAAGGCTTTAGGCGGTGCAATGGGCGGCTTTACTACTGGCCGCAAAGAAATCATTGAGATGCTGCGTCAAAAATCGAGACCGTACTTATTCTCAAATTCTTTGGCCCCTACAATCGTGGGTGCATCTATTGAGGTCTTTAACCTTTTGAGCGAAAGCACAGAGCTCCGTGATAAACTTGAGTGGAATATCAACTACTTCAAAGAAGGAGTAAAAGCAGCAGGGTTTGATTACAAAGATGGGGAGAGCGCCATCGTACCTATTATGCTGTACGATGCTGCCCTAAGCCAAGAATTTGCAGATCGATTGCTCGAACAAGGCATTTATGTCATTGGATTCTTTTATCCTGTGGTTCCAAAAGAACAAGCACGCATCCGTGTACAGTTAAGTGCCGGACACGATAAAGCCCATTTGGACCGCGCTATTGCTGCATTTACAAAGGTGGGTAAAGAGCTTGGCGTACTAGAAAACTAATTTTAACACTTTTTTTAGCGTCTTACACTGTAGTGAGATAAACACTCTAAGCAGGGAGGCGTTACTTTTACAGCTTCAATAAAGAGCTTTACAGCATGCTGATCCAAATCGCACAGTTCCTACTGGGACTTTCTCTTCTTATCGTTATCCACGAATTCGGGCACTTTTTACCGGCCAAATACTTTGGAATTAAAGTCTCGAAATTCTACCTCTTCTTCGATTACAAATTCTCGCTGCTAAAAAAGCAGATTGGCGAGACAGAATGGGGCATTGGCTGGATTCCTTTGGGCGGCTATGTAAAGATTGAAGGCATGGTGGACGAAAGCATGGACACCGAAAACCTCAGCGAAGAGCCTGAAGAATGGGAATTCCGTGCAAAACCGGCTTGGCAACGCATCATTGTATTGACCGGTGGTGTCTTCATGAACTTCCTTACTGCCTATTTCATATATGTATTCCTTTTAATGGGTTATGGCAAGGATTATTTACCAAACGACGCTCTAGTTAATGGGATTTGGACCAATGAAATAGGTCTAGAAATGGGGCTAGAAAACGGGGATAAGATTTTAAGAATTGGCGATTATACCCCAGAGAGCTACAGCGAAACTGCACTAGAAATCTTGTTGAGCCAAGGAGAAGATTTATTAGTTGAAAGAGACGGCCGTGAAGTGCGCATTCCGATCGCTGTGGAATTTATCGAGGAAATGATCAAGGAGAAGAAGTTTCCAGGACTAATCAAACCTAGAATGCCCTACGTCGTGGGTTCCTTTGCTGAAAATAGTTTTGGCGAATCCATAGGACTACAAGTGGGAGATAGTATTATTGGCTTGAATGGCCAAGAGATGTTGTTTTTCGACCAATACAAAACCGGATTACCGCATTACGCAGGGGAAGAAGTAGATCTTGCGTACTTCCGCGATGGAAAGTCGGATACTATGACATTTACGCTGCCTGAATCGGGTCGTTTGGACGTCTACAATACCACTGCGGTATTCAAATACTACGAGATTAAAAACAAGAAGTACAGTTTCGCTTCAGCCCTTAGCGGTGCTGGTGATGAAGTTGCTGCCAAACTGGACGGTTACATTCGTCAGTTTAAACTCATCTTCAACCCGAAAACCGAAGCATATAAGGAAGTGGGTGGTTTCTTGACCATTTTACAGCAATACGAAAAAGCCTGGGATTGGAGACACTTCTGGGAGTTTACTGCCTTTTTAAGCATCATGCTTGGATTCTTGAACATCTTGCCAATACCTGCACTTGATGGCGGGCATGTGGTCTTTACAGTGATCGAAATGATTACTGGCAAGAAGCCATCGATCAAGGTACTTGAGATCGCACAGATGATTGGACTCTTCTTGCTACTTGCACTACTCATTTTCGCCAACGGAAACGATGTAATGCGTGCATTATTTGGATAGATGAACAGAAGCAAGGAAATATACGAGCATCTTGGAAGGGTCAAGGATCCTGAGATTCCCGTATTGAGCTTGCACGACATGGGTATCCTTCGTTGCGTTGATGTCCTCGATGAGAACGATGGACGTTTTAAAGATGCCATGGGAACGTTTCTAAGCGCTCACCCAGATGCCCCGGAAGAGAACGCGCGTTTCATCTATAATATCACCATTAGTCCCACCTACGTAGGCTGTCCAGCCATGGACCGTATGGAACAGGACATTCGCGAAGCCATGTACGTCATGCAACTGCCCTTTGTGATAGAACAGCAGCTTCAGCCTTCGTGGACCACAGATTGGATTTCCGAGGAAGGGCGCAAGAAAATGGAGGACTATGGCATTGCGCCACCTGTTCAGGAAAGTGCCGATAAACGCGTGCTGTTTGCGGAGGCTCCAAAAGTGAATTGTCCCAAATGTAAAAGTGGAGATACGCGCATGTTGAGTAGACATGGAAGTACCGCATGTAAGAGCCAATATGCTTGCAATTCTTGCTTGGAGCCCTTTGAATACTTCAAGTGTCTTTAAGTTCGGGCGAAAGGCCGTAAATTAGAACACCCAAATACATCACAGAAATGCCCAAAAGCCCGACCATTCCATGGTTCAAAGCCTACAAGCTCATGGCCACCGCCAAGAGTATGGCTGAATTGTACGAGCGCGAAAAGGACACTACCTCTAAATATGTACACGCCACCAGCCGCGGCCACGAAGCAGCACAGTTGGCTTTGGCACTGCAGCTAGAGCCAAAGGACTACGTTGCGCCATACTACCGAGACGATAGCATTCTGTTGGGTATTGGGATGACCCCAAAAGATTTAATGCTTCAGCTTCTGGCGAAAATTGACGACCCTTTCTCAGGAGGTCGTACCTATTACAGCCACCCTTCGCTGAAGGACGACGATAAGCCAAAAATCCCACACCAGAGCTCGGCAACCGGAATGCAAGCCATTCCCACTGCTGGCGTTGCTATGGGTATACAATACCGGGAAAATCAAGGACTCGCTTCTGAAGTAGAAAAAGGTGCGATTGCTGTATGCAGTATTGGCGACAGCGCCATGACCGAGGGCGAGATTTCCGAGGCACTGCATATGGCCGCCTTAAAGCAGTTTCCGCTACTCATGTTTGTTCAAGACAACGGTTGGGACATCAGCGCGAACCGCGAAGAAGTGCACCACAGCAATGCAGTGGAATATGCCAAAGGGTTTACCGGTATAGAAACGAGAGACCTCAACGGTTCAAGTTTCAAGGAGTGTTATCTAGCGCTGGAAGAAGTCATTGAAATCATGCGCAGTGAGCGCAGACCCTTCTTGGTTCGTTGTGATGTGCCCCTACTCAATCACCACACCTCAGGCGTACGTAAGGAATGGTACAGAGACGATTTGGAGGAGGCAGCCAAGCGCGATCCATATCCGGTACTTCGTCAGGAATGTATAGAAGCAGGCATTAGCGAAAAGGAATTGGACCAATGGGAAAAGGAAGCACAGGCCTTTGTGGAAGCACAATACAAGGATGCCTTGAGCATGCCTGACCCACAACCCGAAGACCTGTTTAACCACCAGTTTGCCCCTACTCCAATCACCGAGGAAAAAGGCAAACGCGCACCAAAAAATGCAGCACCGACTGTGATGGTGGATGCGGCACTCTTTGCCATTAAAGAGCTCATGGCCGAGCATCCAGAAGCCCTACTCTACGGCCAAGATGTTGGCGGCAGATTAGGCGGTGTATTCCGTGAGGCAGCCACATTGGCCCAAACTTTTGGGGACGAGCGCGTCTTTAATACCCCTATCCAAGAGGCCTTCATCATAGGATCAACTGTGGGGATGGCAGCCGCCGGACTAAAACCGTTTGTAGAGGTCCAGTTTGCCGATTACCTGTGGCCCGGGATGAACCAATTGTTCACTGAGGTCAGCCGCAGCTATTACCTCAGCAATGGGAAATGGCCAACGAGCACGGTCGTTCGCGTGCCTATTGGCGCCTACGGATCTGGTGGACCGTTCCACTCTTCTTCCATCGAAAGTGTAGTGACTAATATTCGCGGTATTAAGATCGCTTACCCTTCTACTGGGGCCGATTTAAAAGGCCTCATGAAAAGTGCCTATTACGATCCAAACCCTGTAGTCATCTTTGAACACAAAGGGCTGTATTGGAGCAAAATTCCAGGCACTGAGGGTGCTAAAACCCCTGAACCTAGTGCTGATTATGTTATTCCGTTCGGAAAGGGACGAATGGCGCTTGACGCTGCCCCGGAAAAGGTGGAAAATGGTGAAGCTGCCGTTGTTATCACCTACGGAATGGGCGTGTATTGGGCGCAGAAAGCTGCTGAAGAGTTTGACGGCAAAGTCAGTATCGTTGATTTGAGAACCTTGGCCCCTTGGGACCGAGACCTAGTCATGACACAAAGCCGCAGACACGGCCGTGTTCTAGTGCTCACCGAGGAAAGCGCAACCCCTTCTTTTGCAGGTGCTGTTCAAGGCGCTGTACAGTCGGATTGTTTCGAAAGTTTGGATGCACCGGTGATGCTCTTGGGCAGTGAAGATGTGCCTGCAATCCCACTCAACAGCACCCTGGAACACGCCATGCTTCCGAATGCGGAAAAAGTGGCTGCGAAGCTCAGAGAATTGCTCGAATATTAGCCGCGGGTTATCCGGCAAAAAATCGGTATTTTAGTCGCTCAAAATTCAAGCAAATGAGCACAGCATTTCTAGGGATCATGGGTCCCAACCAAATGATTTTGATTCTTGTAGTCGTATTGCTTTTGTTCGGTGGTCGTAAGATCCCTGAGCTAATGCGTGGACTAGGTCGTGGCGTGAAGGAATTCAAGGACGGCGTAGCAGACGACGAAAACACAGAAGATTCTAAGGAATAAGCCCGAAATCATTCGATTATGAGCAGCACTGCACAAGCGGTTGAGACTTTTTTGTCCAAAATTGAGCAAACCAAAGATCTAAACATCTTCTTGGAAGTATGGGCCGACGAGGCGCGTGAAAAAGCGCAGCAAGTCGACGAAAAGATCGCTCAAGGAACTGCGGGAAAGTTGGCCGGTATGGTCATCGCGCTGAAGGACAACATATGTTACCGCGGTCACAAAGTGAGCGCTGCCTCGAAGATTTTAGAAGGCTTTGAAAGCCAATTCTCTGCCACAGCGGTAGAACGTCTTCTGGCAGAAGACGCTGTTTTTATTGGACGCACCAACTGTGACGAATTCGCCATGGGATCGGCCAACGAAAACTCCGCTTTTGGCGCAGTGAAAAACCCTGTAGACCCAACAAAGGTTCCAGGTGGATCTTCGGGTGGATCCTCAGCCGCAGTAGCCGCAGGATTATGCCACGTTGCTCTTGGTTCGGACACCGGTGGTTCTATCCGTCAACCCGCAGCCTTCACAGGTACAGTTGGTTTTAAACCTACCTACGGTAGAATAAGCCGTCATGGTCTCATCGCTTATGCCTCAAGCTTTGACCAGATTGGTCCATTTGCTGCCAACGTAGCAGATGCCGCTAAGGTTATGGAAGTGATGGCCGGTGCGGATGATTTCGACGCCACAGCCATGCAACAACCCATGGCTCCTGCATCCAAAGAAGCTCCAAAGAAAGTTGCTTACTTAAAAACCGCCGTAGACCACCCAAAAGTGGATGCCAGTGTCAAGAAAGCCTTCCAAGCGCAGCTTGAATTGCTCGAAAATGCGGGCTGTATTGTAGAGCCGGTAGAATTTGACCTACTTGATGCGCTCGTACCCGTTTACTACATCCTTACCACAGCTGAAGCGAGCTCTAACCTCGCCCGTTTCGACGGTGTTCACGCAGGATTCCGTGCGGAAGATGTAAGCGATCTAGAGAGCGTCTACAAGAAAAGCCGAAGTGCCGGTTTCGGTAAAGAGGTTCAACGAAGAATTATGCTCGGTACGTTTGTTTTGAGTGCAGGATATTACGACGCGTACTTTGGCAAGGCGCAAGCGGTTCGCCGTATGGTGAAGGAATGGACAGATAAAACATTGAGTGAATACGATGTATTGCTTTGTCCTACGACACCGTCTACAGCCTTTGAACTGGGCCGCGAGGTAAGCGATCCAACAGTGAACTACCTTGAAGATATTTTCACTGTTCAAGCCAATATTGCCGGTACTCCAGCCGTTAGTATTCCTATCGGTGTGGATCCAAAAGGGCTCCCTATCGGGCTTCAAGTGATGGGTGCATACGGTTCAGATATGGACACGTTGGCCATCGCAGCATGGATTCAAAAGCAATAAAAATGCGCACATTCTCCCTAGTCTTTGCCAGCCTGCTGGCCTTCTCTGCCTTTGGTCAAGAAACGGCAGAAGATTCTTCTGTAGTGGTGGCCGATTCAAACCTAGCTCCCACCACAGATTTAGATTCAGCAGCCTTATATGCACTCGACGAGCGACTAGCGAGATTGGACAGTGAACACCTCATGTTTGCCTTCCACAGCCTACCTGAGGTAGATACCATTAGCCCATTGCCGTTAACGGATAGTGTTTTCGAATACTACATGGCAGAATTGAACGCGCAAACGCCTTTTGAAATGGCGTACAACCCTGTTGTCAAGCGTTACCTCGAACGTTACCTCAAATACGGAACTTCACGCTTGTCTCGCATGATGGCTCACGGGCAGTACTACTTCCCCATATTTGAAGAGCACCTTGACAAGTACGACATGCCCCTCGAAATCAAATATCTTGCAGTGGTAGAAAGCGCGCTCAATCCCAAGGCACGCTCGTATGTTGGCGCGACAGGGTTGTGGCAATTCATGTATGGAACTGGAAAACTATATGACCTCAAGGTTAACAGCTATGTCGACGACCGCAACGACCCATTAAAAAGTACCGAGGCTGCTTGTCAGTACATGCTCAAGATGTACGATGTCTTTGAAGATTGGAACCTCGTCCTTGCTGCCTATAATTCAGGGCCAGGTAATGTCCGTAAGGCCATTCGCCGCAGCGGAGGTAAAACATCCTACTGGGAAATTCGCCCCTTCCTCCCCCGAGAGACCTCTGCCTACGTCCCGCTCTTTATCGCAGCGACCTATGCGATGGAATACGGCCATCTCTACGGCATAGGTCCCGCAGATATTCCAGTATACTATATGGAGACCGACACGGTACGAATTACCCAGCAAATACATTTCAAGCAGATTCAAGATGAATTGGGGGTAGATGAAGCTTTAATGGAATTTTTAAATCCGCAGTACAAGTATAAAATTGTACCGGTAGTAAAGGGACAAGAGTATTTCCTAAGCTTGCCTAAAGATGCCGCCAATCACTTCCGTATTGGTCAAGATTCCATCTACAAGATTGCCGAAGGTTACTTCGAATCGCGAGCGAGCAGCATGCCGGATTTCACCCAGATGAACGAGCGTACGGTTCACCGCGTGAAAAGCGGCGAAACCTTGGGACACATCGCTGGAAAATACGGCGTTAGAGTCAGCGAAATTAAACGCTGGAACGGCCTGAAAAGCGATATGATTCGTGTGGGTCAGCGCATTGTGGTTTACCCAAGACGACTCTAGATTCGCATCGGACCTTTTGGCTTACTTTTTGACTACTTTAGAGCAAACACTTCTGCTATGACTCGTAAACTCTTCTCACTTCTAACGCTCGCTTTTGTCGTTTCAATGACCTCGTGTTCCTCGTCAGAAGAAGGTAGTGGTCCTAAGAAAGACACACGCATCTTGCCTCCTTCGAGCGGTACACACAGTGAGCTGTTATTAGTGATGCCGGACGAGTTGTGGGAAGGTCCTGCGGGAGAAGCATTCCGTGAAATTTACCTCGCCGATCAAGAGGGTCTGCCGCAATCTGAAGCCTACTTTGATGCTTCGCGCGTTGAGCCAAAAGACGTGAACAAAATCTTGCAGAAGACCAAGAGCATCATGTGGGTGGAGAAGAGCGACACCTCCTTCGTGAAAATGCAGAAGGACTTGTGGGCACGCCCGCAGCGCATTGTGCGCATCACCGCACCTACGGAGAAAGCCATCACCAAGGAAATCAAAGGCAGCGCCAAGCAAGTGATCGATGCGTTTCAGGAGCACGACATGTCGGTTATACAGGGCAGGTTGCGTAAGAGCGCCTATGCTTACACCCACGAGAACCTGAAGAAAATTGGCGTTAAAAGTATGCTGCTTCACAAAGGATTCGATCCTACCCTCGACAAGGAAGAGTTGAAAATTTTTGCGACGAAAACTGTAAAGACCATTCAGTATGTCATTGTGAGCGAGCGCCCGATGACCGAGGGTATGGTGAGCGTCGATGATATTATCGCCCACCGCGATAGCATTGGCAAGAACTACTTTGAGGGCACTCATGAGGGCTCTTACATGGAAACTGAGCTGATGATTCCACCGTCCATTGAAACTACCGAAATCAGTGGGATGTTCGCGCTTGAAACACGCGGGTTATGGCGTATGGAGGGCGATTTCATGGGCGGACCGTTCCTCTCCTACACCATCTACGACGAGAAAAATGATCGTATCCTAACGGTTGAAAGTTTGCTTTATGGGCCTACCGCGAAAAAGCGTAATGTGGTCCTAGAAATGGAAGCGATGATGCGTTCCATCAAGCTGTAAAACTGAGGTTAAAATCGGTTGACCAAAAGCGAATAGTGCAGTACCTTGGGGGTAAACCCAAGAAGCATGATACTCACCAGCATTGCGGATGGTATAATGACCATCACCTTTGACCGACCGGATAAATTCAATTCCTTCAATAGAGAATTAGCCCTAGGCGTTCAAGCGGCCCTGAAGCAAGCGGCTGATGATGCTGCCATTCGTTGCGTGGTCATTACCGGCAACGGGAAAGCATTCTGTGCGGGGCAAGACCTCTCTGAGGCTATTGACCCAAACGGTCCAGAGCTCAGTACCATCGTTCGTGAGCATTACAACCCCATCATTGTGGCCATTCGCAAGCTGCAGAAACCCGTAATTGCCGCGGTCAATGGCGTAGCAGCAGGCGCTGGAGCAAACATCGCGCTGGCGTGTGATATCGTTGTGGCGCACGAAAAGGCCAGCTTCATACAGGCCTTTAGTAAAATTGGCCTCATACCAGATAGTGGAGGTACCTTCACCTTACCTCGATTAGTAGGGTTCCAGCGTGCTAGTGCATTAATGATGACTGGCGATAAAGTTCCTGCCAACCAAGCCTTGCACATGGGCATGATCTACCAAGTCTTTACCGAAGAGGAGTACGAAGGACAGGTACGTAGCTTAGCATTGAAAATGGCACAGATGCCTACCAAAGGGTTAGCACTCACCAAGGCCGCACTGAATAAAGCCTACGGGAACGACTTGCAACAGCAACTTGAACTCGAAGAAACACTGCAAGTTCGTGCGAGCAAAACGTATGATTTTAATGAAGGCGTACAAGCATTCTTAGAGAAGCGTGCCCCTGAATTTAAAGGAGAATAAAATGAAAGTAGCCGTATTAGGAGCAGGTGCCATGGGCACTGGGATTGGACAGATAGCCGCACAGAACGGTTGTGAAGTTGTGTACTATGACAGCTTCCCGGGAGCCACTGACCGCAGCAGAACCTCTATCGAAAAGATCTTTGGCCGCTTGGTCGAGAAAGGACGCATGAGCGAAGAGCAGCGCACGGCTACCTTGGGTAGAATGAGCTGGTCGCAGGAGCTTAACGCTGTATCTGGCGCCGACCTTATCGTAGAAGCCGTTATCGAAAACCTTGAAGTTAAAAAGGACTTGTTTGCGCAGGTGGAGCCGCTGATTTCAGAAAGCGCCTGGCTCTGTACAAACACCTCAAGCCTTAGCATAGCCGCCCTTTCTAGCGGACTCAAGCACCCGGAGCGCTTTGGAGGACTCCACTTTTTCAACCCAGCACCGTTGATGCCCCTGGTAGAGATTGTTCCCGGTATAAAGACCGGGGAAGAATTCGGCGAAACCATGCTCGAGCTAATGAGCAGCTGGGGTAAGACGCCCGTAATGGCGAAAGACACCCCAGGATTCATTGTCAATAAGGTGGCACGTCCGTTCTACAGCGAGGCCATTAAACTTTACGAAGAAGGTGTGGCGAGCGTCGCCGAAATCGATGCAGCCGTGAAGAGCATTGGCTTTAGAATGGGACCTTTCGAACTCACAGATTTGATCGGTCATGACGTCAATTATACCGTTACTGAGACCGTTTGGGGCCAATTCTTTTACGATCCACGTTTCCGTCCTTCCATCACCCAAAAGCGCCTAAAAGAAGCTGGATTGCTTGGTCGTAAAACAGGGCGCGGTTTTTACAATTATGCCTCGGGCATGGATGCAGCCGTGGTCGCCCAAGAAGCTGCAGAGATTGATCCGCTATTGAGTGAAAAGATCGTAGAGCGCATCTTGTGTATGATCATCAACGAAGCCCTGGACGCCGTGTGGCAAGGCATTGCAGATCCAGAGAACGTAGACCTGGCCATGACCAAAGGTGTGAACTACCCAAAAGGACCTATTCAATGGGGCCGTGAGATGGGCTGGGACCAAGTTTTAGATACTTTGAAACGCTGTCACAAGCATTATGGCGATGACCGCTACCGCCCATGTCCACTGCTGCGCCACCTGAATTCAGGCAACGCCGAACTGGGCGAAGGACAGCTTACTGATAATTTTATGGTCTAATAGCATGACCAAACCTAGCGACCAACTACTCAAGCGCGCCTATGCGCAGGATGCTTCCATCTACCAGGAAACACCACAGGACGTTGCTTTTCCTGCCTCCGCAGAAGAGGTGGTCGCACTGATTAGATCCGGTCAGCCGCTGATCCCTCGAGCCGCAGGAACCTCCCTCGCGGGCCAAGTCGTGGGCGACGGCACTGTATTAGATACCGGAAGGCACATGAACGCTATTCTCCAGATCAACGTGGAAGAGCAATGGGCAGAGGTCCAACCCGGCGTTGTCCGCGACGAACTCAATTATCATCTTAAAGAACACGGGCTGTTTTTCGGCCCCAATACCTCCACC
>JBNAAX010000020.1:0-30002 GCA_049631665.1 Schleiferiaceae bacterium | reverse complement strand
GCTGACCGTTATTCAACACTCGTAAAACATACGTACCTGCGCTTAGATCACGAACATCTATTACTTGGTTAGACATACCATTCGCATTCATCTCTACCACTGTGCGGCCAAGCGCATCAATGAGCGAGATGGAACCTTCCATACCTGCATCACTCTCAAGAGTAATGAATCCTTTCGCAGGGTTCGGGAATACCTTCACATTGAACAACGTGTACTCGTCTTCGCCTAGGGCATCTCCCAAGACGCTCGAGTAGGTATCTGAATCACCACAAGTATTATAAACCGTGAGGCTCACTACGTAAGTAGTAGAAGTCACTGCATAGGTATGAAGCGGGTAATTTGAGGTTGTGTTGGTATTACCGTCACCGAAGTTCCACAAGTAGCTGCTACCACCTGTCGAGTTCGTACCGTCGAACTGGACCTGCATACCACCACCACCAGCACTCAAGATTTGCGCTGAGAAGGTTGCTGTAGGCTGCACACAGATCGTTACAAAGAATGTGGTATCCGCTTGATCGCCACAGGCGTTATAAACCGTAACATCTACTTGGAAATTACCTGAACCAGAATAGGTATTCGTTGGGTTCAGTCCATTACCTGTATTTCCGTCTCCGAAGGTCCAGTAGGCTGAATCGGCCCCAGCAACACCCGAAGCATCAAAGTTGATATCAAAGGCACTCTGCGTGTACGTAATATTCGCAGTTGTCAATTCCTCACAGACTTGGATCGTATCCACAAAGTCAATGCTTTGGTTACACGAATCCGTTGCAGTCAACGTAACCACATAAGTACCACCTGCACCGTAAAGGTGCGTCGGTGTATCACCCGTGCCGTTGTTTCCGTCGCCGAAGTCCCAAGCATAAGTAAGCGCAGAACCCGTTGAAGCTGTTGCATCAAAATCAACACTCAAGAAGTTAGCTGTGAATGTAAATGTTGGCACTGGCGCTGGACATGGTGAACTACAGTTCGCAGAACCTTGGTACTTGATACCTGGTGTCATGGAACCATTAGCCACACTCGATACAACAATACCGTTCGGATCTTTAAGTGTGTAACCACACTCGTCGTCCCATTGACCGTTATCGATAAACTCTAGATAAAGCGTATCACCATCACACACGTTAAAGGTGAAAGTCTCACTTGACCCAAGAGCACCTGTTGTATTACTCATCGTGTAATTCGTCGTCACTGAGCCAGTAGTTACAGCCAATTGGTGGAACACACTGTATTGTCCATTCGCGCCCCATCCGTCGCCGTAATCATCACCAAGCTCAAGCGTGTAGGTACATCCACCTGTACAAGTGAATGTAGTTGCAGAAGCAGGACCTACCCACATACTCACATCACCAGTACCACAAGAATCGCGTACATAGAAATCGTAAGAAGCGCCTGAGGTTAGACCAGTTACAGTAAATGGATTGGTGAGAGCATTCACGATGGTTCCCGTACCTGGCGTAAAGCCTGGAGCGCCGTATTCGATTTGCCATGCTGTTGAACCGCCGGTGGTCCAGCTAACATCCACATCAGTGGTTGACGTTGCTACAGCAGTAACTGCAGTTGGCTCAGGACACGTTGGCGCCTCATCAATACTCAAATCATCAATAGCGATATCACCTTGTTGTGGCGTAGTACCGCTTGATTTCGTAGCCGTAAATTTAATTTTCACTGTTTTATTCGCATAAGAACTCAAGTCCTCAACCACTTCAATCCAGTTGTTTCCTTGGTTGCCGGAGATGGAATCTAAATCAACCCAAGTTCCCACAGCTACATCTTGAATACTCCAGACAAGGGTTCCTTGAGAACCATTGAATGCGTATAAATGATACCAAAACTTCATTTCTGGAGTAGTTAAAGCACTTAGATCAATACTTGGCGAAGTCAAGGTTGCCACCGGAGTTCCAGTAGAGAAACTGGCCTCTGTGTAAACATAGCTGCCGAATCCGCTAGTATGATCACCTCCAGGCCCTGTACCACCAGTAGCAGTTCCACCAGTACGTCCACCCCAACGGTAGTTGGTATCTGTATCTGTACGCGACCAACACGGGCTAATGGTTGCCCCTATGTTGTGCCCTTGGTTGTTATCCGTTCCGCCAACGAAACCGTTATCGAAGTTTTCGAGGTATGGAGCTACTGCTATACCACAGGCTGTAGCTGCAGCAAAGGCACCTGCCCAATCACTCACATCGGTAGCACCACATGAGTCGCGAACCCAGAAGTCGTAGTACGTCGAAGGCGTTAAACCAGTTACTGTATAAGGATTCGTAGTAGCATTAACGATAGTACCGGTACCCGGCGTAAAGCCTGGAGCACCATATTCGATTTGCCAGTTACTCGCACCACCCGTGGTCCAGCTCAATGTGATTGAGGTAGTCGTGCTGGCAGTACTTGCGATTGCTGTTGGTTTTAAACATGTAGGCGCGTTATCGATTTCGATATCATCAATCGCCCAATCTGCTTGCGTAGAAGTAAACCCAAATGTACTTGCACGCGAACCTGTAAAGCGGACTTTGATGGTATCGCCTGCATATGAGCTAAGGTCAATAACCGCTTCTTGCCAAGGATCACCGGGACCAGATTGAAGGGTATTGTTTGTGCTGTTGATGGTCAATTCCGAAGTCCACGTCGAACCGTCGTAAATCTCTACTTCCATTTCATCGATATTGCCACCGGCAGCGTGCCACCAGAAAGAAAGCTCAGGTGTGCTTAAGGTATCTAAATCGATTTCCATGGTCTCCATGTCGGCCTCTGTATCGCCATTGAAACCAAAGCTTGTTTCAATGTACCCGTATTTACCAGAACCTGAAGTGTGGTCAGCAGAAGGCCCCGTATTGTTTGTCGGAGTTGCACCTGTACCGGTCTGCCAGAAATACGTTGTGGAAGTACTTATGGTGTAACATCCGTCGAAATCACCAGTTGAAGCGTCAAATCCAGTCCCTTCAAAATCTTCTGTCCAAGGCGCTGTTTCCATACCACAAAGTGTAGTAACGGTAATTGGTCCCTCCCATGGGCTCACATCGCCTGCTGCACAAGAATCTCGTACATAGATGCTGTAGGTCGTGTTCGGTGATAAACCAGTTAAAGTAAATGGATTTGTACCCGCAGAAACAATGGATCCAGGCGTGTACTTCACCAACCAGTTTGTTGAACCACCTGTCGTCCAGCTCAAATCAACACTATTGCTTGTGACATTCGAAGCAACAAGATTTGATGGCTTCGGACAATTTGGCTTTTCATGAATATCCACATCATCCAAACTGATATCCACTTGATTGTTGAATCCTTGGTAGCGATGCGCAATGAATTTCACTTGAATAGTATCACCGGCATAAGCGGTCAAATCTACTATCTGCTCTTTCCAAGCATCGTTAGAAGAAGATTGCTGAGCGCCGTTAATTGTGCTCAGAGTGGTCCAAGAACCGCCTGCAGTTCTCACTTGCACCACCAACTTATTAATGAGGGTACCGTACATGTGGTACCAGAAGGTCATCTCTGGAGTCGTCAATGGGCTTACATCCACCAATGGTGAAATGAGCTCATTAGTAAATATGGAACTACCACCGAAACCAGTATTGGCCTCTGTAAATGCATAGCCGCCTGATCCAGATGTATGGTCGCCTGAAGGACCTGTATTGTTACTATGGTTCGTTGGAGGGCCAGCTTTCCAGAAGTACTCCACTGTATCGCTGCGTTGCCAACAGCCGTCAATTTGACCCGGTGTTTGGTTTGCGCCTGTTACCCAAGACGTTGAATCGAAATTCTCAGTGTATGGAGCAGTGTATGGATTACACAATGTATTGAATGTAATAGGTCCAATCCACATTGAAGCACCTAGAGCACCACAAGTATCACGCACATATGCGTCGTACGAAGTCCCTGCTGTTAAACCCGTAGCTACCCCTGTAGTAGTGGTCAAATTCGTTAAACCTGTGGCCGAAGGTGTGAAGCCTGCGGTACCCACTACTAAGTTCCAAGTAGTTGAACCACCGGTGGTCCAGGAGAAGGTAGCTGTAGTCGAAGTGACATCTGTCAAAGCAAAGTTTGACGGATCCGGACACAATGGTTGGTCCTCGACTACTACTTCATCAATAGCGATATCACCTTGTGCCCCGTTTCCTTTGCTGGCAGACCAACGAAGTACGATCGTATCACCCGCAAATCCGGTCAAATCAACCTCTTCAAACAACCACTGGTTTCCTTGGTTCCCTGATTTTGTAAAGTAGGTATCCCAAGTTTGAGTAGAGTCTACCCACACCTGGAGTTTTAGGGTGTTCACGAAGAAACCGCGCATGTTGTAGTAGAAACTAACCTGAGGTTTTAGCAAAGCACTCATATCAATCATTGGCGACTCCACAAATGCTTCTTGGTTTGGTGCACCACCCGACGCTTCTGCGTAGAGGTAGTTACCAGAACCGCTAACGTCTGTAAATGGTCCGGTTTGTCCTGTAGTAGTTGTCCCAGAACGTACACCCCACGAGAATGGCGACGACGGTAAAGTATCTTTCTCAGGAGTACGCACCCAACATGCTGCCAGTGCATCACCTGTATTGTAAACCCCCGTTCCTGCGGTCCAAGTTGTAGAATCAAAGTCCTCGCTCCATGGAGCCGTTACTGGCGTACAGTGCGTTGTAGCTAGGATAGGTCCCACCCATCCTGATTTGTCTGTTGGCCCACAAACTTCACGTACCCAAAACTGATAAGTAGTACCGCTGCTAAGCCCAGTTACTTCTTTTGGATTCGTCGAAGCACTAATTGTAGTATTCGCTGTGGCTCCTAAGGCTGCACCTGGAGCACCGTACTGAATGTCCCAAGATGTCGCATTAACTGCCGTCCATCCTAGTGTGATGCTTGTCATCGTACGACCTGCCACCAACAAGTTTGATGGATCTGGACACGTTGGCGCCTCTTGGAAACCAAAGTCGTCTATGGCAATATCCGCTTGGTTTGCGTTACCAAAGCCACGAGAAGCTGAGAAACGAACCAATACGGTGTCGTTGACAAATTGGCTCAAAGTATACGTCTGCAGTAAGAATGTATCTGAAAGTGCCGTTTGTTGCGGACCGTTGATTGCACCAACATTGACCCAACCGGTGGTTTTTGACCAAACTTCTGTTTTCAATTCGTTGATCTGTGCACCACGCATATGGTAATAAAAGTTAAGCTCAGGAACACTGAGTGCGCTTAAGTCAATTAATGGAGACGTAATTTCTGCTACACTTTGGTTCGCTGCACCTGAAGCTTCCGCGTAAATGTATTGGCCTGAACCGCCTCTACCGGCCGATGGTCCTGTGCCTGGGGTACCTGTACTATCGTCAGCAACACCCCATGCGTAGCCTTGGCCACCGTTAGGGCTTGTTGGATTTCTCAACCAACAAGAAGGCACCGTTGAGCCGTCGTTGTCAAAACCTGAACCAGGAACCCAGTCCGTGGTGCTGTTAAAGTTTTCTGTGTATGATGTAGTGAAAGTAATTGGTGCACAGCGCGTTGAATCTTCAGCAGCTGCCGACCAAATACTCGTATTTCCTACCGCACATGAATCGCGAACAATGAACTCGTAGGATGTTGATGCAGTAAGACCTGTAACCACAAATGGGTTAGTTAACGCTGCTAGTCTTGTCCCTGTACCTGGAGTAAATCCTGGCGCACCGTATTCTACTTCCCAAGAAGATGAGCCACCTGTGGTCCAAGACAATTGTGCTTGATCACTCATGGTCCAGTCCACCGCAAGGTTGGTCGGCTGGAAACATGTTGGCGCAGGATAATGATTAACAATGATTTGGTAAGTACTGTCGGAAATCTTAGCCGAGTTAGTATCACAAGCTGCTGTGAACGCTTGACGTAGCGGATGTAACTTAAATACCAAGAAGGTATCCGTTACCGATCCATTAAATTCATTAATGGTTCTGGATACGGATTCCGTCGTTCCGTTCGTACCTGAAGTTCCGTAAGTAAGACCAGTCTCTTTAGTGCTTTCGCTAACAAACTCAACGTAGGTCCCTACATCGTTAGGAGCTACACCACCAAAACCACCGCCTTGGGTTTGAACCTCATACTTCAACTCAATGGAAGAAATCCAGTGTCCCGCAGGAATGGAAATCCCCATGGTATCGGCACAAGAAGACTGAGAATTAATATTGACGGGGAATACTGCTTGAACTCCTAGCGTACCTCGAGTGTAGGTTAGGGTATCACTATTGATTTGGGCATTCAAAGAGAATGCAAGTAGTACTGCAGCAGCAGCAAAAAGTAATCGTTTCATCGACGTTTTGTTAACCTTACGAAGGTAAGCATTGATGTACTATATATAGACACTTTCAGTTATTCAAGGTTTAACACCGTTCAATCATTGATTGATTAAATCTCAGTGTCGAAGTTCTTTTTCAGGTGTTTTTTGTAATCCTCAATGCTGTTTTTCATGTCTTTTCTCAGCAAGAAAATTCCAATCAAATTCGGTAGTGTCATTAGCGCAATCGCAATACCAGCGAAGGTCCAGACGATTGTCGTATCGATGATGGCAGCCAAGAAGAACCCGAGGACATAAACGATGCGGTAATAGTTCACATATTTTACACCAAACAAATAGGTCACACTTCTACCCCCATAATAGCTCCAAGAAATTGCCGTTGAAAAGGCAAATAGTAGCAAACCTATGGCCACAATGTACTGGCCAAAATCGCCAAATAAGCCTTTATTAAATGCAATTGCCGTTAGCGGCGCGCTGTGAACTAAAGATTTTCCTGAGAAGGTGTATTTCGAAGGATCTTTTACGCGACCATTTTCTACGGCAACTGTTCCCGTATACGGTGTACCCTCACTACTTATAACGACTTCTTCCGCAATAGATCTAGCGTGAAGGATAGTTACTCCTTCCGGGGTGCCTTCAATCACTTGAAGCTGGCCAGTAAATTCTTCAATATCCCCCCCATTGTTGTAGTATTCAAAAAGTGCTGTTCCATCCTGCTCCTCAGTGAGTTCACCGGCAACAACTATGGTATCAGAATAGCTGAAATCGTTTTGATGCTTTTCATTCCAAACGCCTGAGCTTAAAAGCGTTAGCCCGGTGATAGAACAGATGACAATGGTGTCGATAAATGGCTCAAGAATAGCTACCATACCTTCACTTACAGGGTGTTCCGCTTTTGCCGCAGCATGGGCAATTGGTGCCGAACCCTGACCTGCTTCATTGGAGAACAAACCTCTGTTCACACCGCGATTAAATGCATAGGCAATGGTTGCTCCCAAGAATCCTCCCGCAGCAGAAGAACCGGTAAACACATCGGCGAAAATGCTAATAAACGAAGGGATGATGTTCTCATAGTTCATCACTATGACCGACAATGCGCCAATCACATAAATGATGGCCATCATGGGTACGAGCTTTTCTGTTACCGCTGCAATACGCTTGATACCCCCTAGAATAATTAAACCGAGCAGTACCGAAAGCACGGCGCCAGTGACTATTTCTTCTATACCGAAGGTTGCTTTTAACGATGCTGCAATACTGTTGACTTGTGGCATATTACCCGTCCCGAATGAACTAATGATCGCAGCTACAGCGAATAGTGCAGCCATCCACTTCATGTTCAATTTATTCTTCATGTAGTACATTGGTCCACCTGAAGCTGTGCCATCCTCAGCAAATTCACGGTATTTATGACTAAGCGTCACCTCCACAAATTTGGTGGTCATACCTAAGGCCGCTGTCACCAACATCCAGAACAGTGCTGCCGGTCCACCCAGGTGGATGGCAAAGGCTACACCCGCTATGTTTCCTGTACCTACTGTACCAGACAATGCTGTAGCCAAGGACTGAAAATGAGAGGTATCCCCTTTCGCTCCTTCCTCATCGAATTTACCACGCACCACATCAATGGCATGCTTAAAAAATCTGATTTGAGGGAACTTCAAATAAATCGTGAAGAATATCCCTGAACCGAGAAGGGCAAAGACAAACCAGCTAGAGCCGCCAATGTATCCGTCAATAATTGCTAGAATGTCATTAAGAGATGCCAAATCCATACGTGTACTGCGTTTTTAGAGTGAAAGCCCGAAGATAAATAAAAAAGCCCCCGCGCCGAGGGCGCGGGGGCTTGCTATAACCTTGAGTTGGGATTATTTCACCTCTTCAAAATCTACGTCTGTGACATCATCAGCGCCGCCAGCATCGCCACCACCGTCAGTAGGACCTTGATCGCCACCGCCTTGGTTTTGCTGCATTGCTGCTTGAATTTCTGCTGAAGCCGCTTGAAGCGCACCGTTGAGCTTTTCTTGAGCCGCATCACAACCTGCTACATCCTTAGCCGCGTGCGCTGCTTTAAGCTCTGCCAATGCTGCATCGATAGGACCTTGCTTATCTTCAGGAAGCTTGCCTTCGATTTCCTTCATTTGCTTCTCTACTTGGAAGACCATGCTATCTGCTGCATTGAGCTTGTCAATCTCTTCCTTCGCTTTCTTATCTGCATCAGCATTTGCTTCTGCTTCTTGCTTCATGCGATCGATCTCTTCTTGGCTCAAACCTGAAGAAGCTTCGATACGAATGTTCTGCTCTTTACCAGTGTTCTTATCCTTCGCACTTACGTTTAGGATACCGTTAGAATCGATATCGAAGGTCACCTCAATCTGAGGCACACCGCGCGGTGCAGCTGGGATACCGTCCAGGTGGAATCGACCAATGGTCTTATTATCCCCTGCCATTGGACGCTCACCTTGTAGGATGTGAATCTCCACTGAAGGCTGGTTATCGGCAGCTGTTGAGAAGGTCTCTGACTTCTTTGTAGGAATAGTCGTGTTCGCTTCGATCAACTTCGTCATTACACCACCCATGGTTTCGATACCCAGTGAAAGTGGCGTTACATCAAGAAGAAGAACGTCTTTTACATCACCGGCGAGTACACCACCTTGGATAGAAGCACCAATAGCAACTACCTCATCCGGGTTTACACCTTTCGAAGGCTCTTTACCAAAGAACGCTTTAACCGCTTCTTGGATGGCAGGAATACGAGTAGTACCCCCTACTAAGATCACTTCGTCAATCTCAGAAGTCGAGTAACCTGCATTCTGAAGTGCCGATTTTGCTGGAGCAATGGTGCGCTCAATCAATGAGGCTGCCAATTGTTCAAACTTAGCGCGACTCAACGTGCGTACCAAGTGCTTCGGCCCTGAGGCTGTTGCTGTGATGTACGGCAAGTTGATTTCAGTTGAGGTTGTTGACGACAATTCAATCTTAGCTTTCTCTGCAGCCTCTTTTAAACGCTGCAATGCCATGTTATCCTGGCGCAGGTCCATAGACTCCTCAGACTTGAACTCTTCCGCCAACCAATCGATCAATACTTGATCAAAGTCATCACCACCAAGGTGTGTATCACCGTCAGTAGATTTTACTTCAAAAACGCCATCTCCTAACTCTAGTACCGATACATCGTGCGTACCACCACCACAGTCAAAAACTACGATTTTTTGATCCTGACCTTTCTTATCTAATCCGTAGGCCAATGCTGCTGCCGTTGGCTCATTGATGATACGACGTACGTTCAAGCCAGCAATTTCACCTGCTTCTTTCGTCGCTTGACGCTGTGCATCGTCAAAGTATGCTGGAACAGTAATCACTGCTTCGCTCACATCGGCGCCCAGATAATCCTCAGCAGTCTTCTTCATTTTCTGAAGAATCATGGCTGAAATCTCCTGCGGAGTGTATTGACGTCCGTCAATATTTACGCGTGGAGTGTCATTGTCCCCCGCCTCTACTGAATAAGGAACACGTCCAGCATCCGATTGAACATTTGAAAATTTCTCGCCCATGAAACGCTTCACAGAGTAAACCGTTTTTTCTGGGTTGGTAATGGCTTGACGTTTTGCTGGATCACCAACTTTACGCTCACCGCCTTCTACAAAACCTACAATAGAAGGAGTCGTTCTTTTTCCTTCGCTGTTTGGAATTACTACTGGCTCGTTACCCTCCATTACAGAGACACAAGAGTTCGTTGTTCCGAGGTCAATTCCTATGATTTTACCCATTTTATATTAGTTAAGGTTATCAATTCAAATAGTACGACCTCTTACAAACAAGGCTTATGCCATTAGCTTTCCGGGCCAATTTCACTTCCAAAGTGTCAGCATTTCGGTAAAAACTATGTCAAAATGAAAGGACCTTCTGCCAAAAGGTCATAAAGCGTGGCTTAGAAGCAGACCTTATCTCCGTCTATGCATATGCATGAATCGATCCCTTGAAAATCGACCCAGCCCATATCGCAGGTAAAGATGCCGCGCCACAAGCTGTCCATAGAATACGTGCTCAACTGCACATTTTCTTGTATCCCGACAGCTCTTGAAGAAAACAATCCAATGCCTCCATCGATGTTCGTAAACAAGGGTTTCTCTTGAACAATTCCCTGAGACGGCTGACTCACATTAATGTATGTCGCGTAATCGTCGGCGGCCGCCCAAATTTCTACATCCATACCTTTAAATACACGAACCTTATCTGTTGTGGTGCCTATGTTATTGCGTAAAAAGCGGAAGTAAGCATCGTAAGTGACCTCTGAGACAAACGTTCCATTTCCATTGAGATTGCTTCCAGTACGCACCGGCAGCGCATAGGTTAATGTTTTAATTACACTGTCTTGGAGATTGAACCGAGAAGCTTCTTTGTATTTAAAATGTAAGTAGCCCTGGTATAAGCGCGCATTCTTGGTTGCATCCCATTTGAATTCCGCGTTGCTGATGCCGAATGAGATCTTTTGGAAGCCTCTTGGTTTGGTAATACTTACATTTCCAACAATCGGTGTAACGGCTTCGAAGTTGTTATTGCCAGGTATAAAGCCGCGAATGCGGTATTCGAACGACTTATCAATAGGAGCATCGGTCCAATACAACCGATAATTATCCGTAGTAAAGACGCCAGGCTCTAGCACGTTGGTGTCCTTGCGGTAAAACTCATAGGTATTAACAACATCACCGCTGGCATTGAGCTGAGCAAGGTAGATGGCCGCTGTATCAAAATACAAGCTATCACTGTGTACAGCACCCGCCAACAATCCATCTTCACCGAGGTAAGTTCTGTGTAATCGTACCCATTGGGTATCTAAATCCTTGTCCAATAGGCCGTAAACCACATTTTCCACGTCATAATCGGCGTTGATGTCCAAGGAGTTGTCGCACGAAAACAGCACGAAAAAGGGAAAAAGGGTAAGAATGTGGTTTTTCATCGGTGCCAAAAATACAACCTACGGGTTGAGTTCTTTTCTTTGTAGGATAGAAAACACAAAAATCGTGCACCATGAGCGTTGCGAAGAAAGAATTTAAGAAAGTTACCACCCACAGTCTTCAGCAAATGAAAGACCAAGGAGAGAAAATATCTATGCTAACTGCATATGACTACACTATGGCCAAAATGGTCGATGCAGCAGGTGTAGATTGTATTCTTGTAGGCGATAGTGCATCCAATGTAATGGCCGGTCACGAGACGACCCTTCCAATTACTCTGGATCAAATGATTTATCACGCAAGTTCTGTGGTACGTGCTGTTGATCGCGCCTTGATTGTGGTTGACCTTCCCTTTGGCACCTATCAAGGTGATTCAAAACAGGCCTTAAATTCTGCCATTCGTGTCATGAAGGAAACCGGCGGTCACGCTGTGAAGCTGGAAGGCGGTATTGAAATCATCGAAGGTGTCAAGCGTATTCTTACTGCGGGTATCCCAGTGATGGGACATCTTGGATTGACGCCTCAGAGCATCTATAAATTCGGTACTTACAGTGTTCGTGCCAAGGAAGACGCGGAGGCTGCGAAGCTGAAAGAAGATGCCCTAGCCTTGCAAGAAGCAGGTTGTTTTGGGATTGTATTGGAAAAGGTACCTGCGACACTTGCAGGGGAGGTGGCGCAGATGCTAGATATTCCTGTTATCGGTATTGGTGCTGGCCCAGGTGTGGATGGTCAAGTTTTGGTATTCCACGATCTGGTAGGAATGACTCATAAGTTCAATCCACGCTTCCTACGTCGTTACTTGAACCTATACGATGATATCACTGGTGCTATCGGACAGTACGTGAAAGACGTTAAAGACGTTGATTTCCCGAACGAGAGCGAAAGCTACCCAAGCTAAATTGGCCACTCGTTTAAATATCATTTACGAAGACAATCACCTGGTTGCCGTTAATAAGCGTCCTGGAGATCTTGTCCAAGGTGATAAAACTGGGGATGTCCCCCTGCCCGACCACCTGAAGTCTTACCTGAAAGAGAAATTCAACAAGCCGGGCAACGTTTTTTGTGGCGTCATTCATCGCCTCGATCGGCCGACTACGGGAGTGGTCCTTTTTGCCAGAACTTCCAAAGGCTTAGAACGCATGAATAAAGCGTTTAAAGAACGACAGACTCAGAAAACCTACTGGGCGGTTGTTGAGGGCCAACTTCGCGGAAAGAACGACCTCAAGCACTTTTTGAAGAAAAACAGCAAAAACAACAAAGCCATTGTTTTCAAACGCCCTGAAGAAGGCGCTAAAGAAGCGCGATTGAGTTATAACGTTCTGAAAACTGGGGATAATTATTCGCTGGTCGAAGTTGAGTTGCATACCGGTCGTCACCATCAGATCAGGGCACAATTCTCTGCCATAGGTCATGCCGTTAAGGGTGATGTAAAGTACGGTGCAAGAAGGGCTGAGCGGGATAAGAGCATCTGCCTGCACGCCCGATCGTTGACCTTTAACCACCCTACGACAAAAGAGCCCACCACAATTACTGCGGAGGCCCCACAAACCTTTCAGCCATTTCTTTAAGAATTAGGGTCGACGTCAAAGACTACTTTGACGCGGTGGAAATCGGGACTAAGTAGAATTTCGTTGTGTGCCTTTTTAATGCGGTCGCGCACCTTGGCTCCCACACTGCCTTTGTCCACCTTTACGATGATCTGCATCTGGTATAGGTTCTTTAACCGAGCAATGGGCGCAAATTCTGGCCCGAGGAATCGGTCACCAATTTTACTTCGAAGCGAACGAGCAAATTCACCTGCAGCGCGTTGCAAAAGTTTCTGATCACGATGCTTCATGGTGATGGTGATTAAGCGCACGTAAGGTGGATAGCTGTATTCATTCCGTACCATGAGCTCTTTTTGGAGCATGCCGTCGTAGTCGTGATTCATGGCCATCTGAATGATGGCGTGACGCGGTTTCATACTTTGGATAACCACCTTCCCTTTGGATGTTCTGCGACCGGTGCGGCCACTGACTTGTTCAATGAGTTGGAACGCTCGTTCGTTCGCACGGAAATCAGGGTACGATAGCAGGTTATCTGCGGACATGATACCGACCAGCCCTACTTTATCGAAATCCAATCCCTTGGTCACCATTTGTGTGCCTACAAGGATATCTACCTCGCCCTGCTCGACACTTCGTATCAGGTCTCCAAAGGCGTGTTTTCCCCGTGTAGTATCAAGATCCATTCGCTTCACGGTTGCCTTTGGAAAGAGTGCCGCAGCTTCCTCAGCAATCTGTTCAGTACCGAATCCTTTGTGAAGCACGCTTTGGCCGCCGCACGAAGAACACTTCATCACAGGAGGCGTTTGGTACCCGCAATAGTGGCATTTGAGTTGGTTAGGACCTTTGTGGTAGGTCAACGAGATATCACATCGTGTACACCCTTCCACATGACCACAGGTCTGACATTGCTGGAAGGTGCTGAAACCCCTTCTATTTTGGAACAAGATGATGCTCTCGTCTTTTTGAAGGGCTGCGCGCATGGCATCCACGAGTTCTATGGAGAAATTCCCTTTTACCTCTCGGCGCTGCTTGGCACCGACCATATCGACTACTTCCAGTTCGGGAAGTGGCGCGGTGTGGAAGCGCTGGAACAATTGGACCAAATGATAACGACCGGCCTTCGCGTTAAACATGCTGTCTAAAGAAGGCGTCGCGGAGCCCAAAAGGATAGGACAGCCGTGTTGATTGGCCATCCAAACTGCTGTATCGCGTGCATGGTAGCGCGGCGAGGGCTCGTATTGCTTAAAGCTGCTCTCGTGCTCCTCGTCCACGATAATGAGGCCTAAATCCGGTAAGGGCATAAAGAGTGCAGATCGTGCACCCAAGACCAGCAGTGGCTCTTCGCGCTCCAAGGACTCTCTCCAAGCCGCCAGTCGCTCGGCCGGGGTGAACCTACTGTGATTAACTGCCACCGTAAAATGGACACGGAGTCTATTGATGAGTTGTGTGGTCAATGCAATCTCTGGCAATAAATAGAGTACACGTTTGTGCGATTCAAACGCCTTTTTGATGAGCTCAATGTAAATCTCTGTTTTTCCAGAGGCGGTTACCCCGTGTAAAAGGGTTGGCTTACCTGCAGCAAACCCCTCCTCTATTTGAGAAAGTGCAGTGCTTTGATGACCGCTGAGTGAAATTTCAGAATGAGGAGCAGAAGCAGCTGTGGTGCCGTCTACCTCTTCGATTTCTTCTACAAGACCCTTCTTCTTTAACGCAAGAATTTGGGCACTCTCTATATTGTGCTTCTTACGAAATGCTCGACTGTCAACGAAATTGTTCTCACTGCCACAGGCCGCTACGACGCTTAGCAGGGCTTGGGTTTGCTTCTCGCTTCGCGAGGTCGCTTGAAACGCATCGTCTAAACGAGTAAGGTACTCTGGCGAAATACGAATGAGCTTACGCCTTTTGGCACGTGCCACTTTTTTTAGTTCCTCCTCTAAAACTGCCCAGCCTTGCTCCAAAGCTTGCTGCACAAGTGGCATAGGATTCTTGACGTTGCAGATGGACCGCACTTCATCAAGGGTGAGTTTTTCGTTGCCAATCAATGCCTCGTGCAAGAGGAATAATGAATCGGATAGTTTATTCTGATCCGGAAGCACTTCGGGATCTCGTACCAACACGCTCTGAGAACTGAGTTTGAGTCCCGGTGGCAATGCTGCATTCATCAAATCACCGAGCGGGGCCATGTAGTACCCCGACATCCAATTCCATTGAAGGAGCTGGTGTTCCAGCACTACGGGGCGCTCGTCCAATACATTGATCAGGTACTTCAGCGATAAATCCTCTTCCGATTCTAGCACGCGAACCACCAATGCGGCGTATTCTTTACGCTTGCCAAATTGCACCAATACACGCATGCCAGAGACCAGTCTACCTGCAAATTCATTGGGCACGGCGTAGTGAAACACCTTGTCCAATGGCAACGGTAAGATGACCTCAGCAACCAGCATCTATTTCTTCGGTGCTTTAGGTAGGTTCTTTTTTATGAATCGTGCCTCGCGTTTGGCCAAAAGCTTCATCTCGTTATCGAAGAAGCTCAGGGTTTTACGGGCGCTTGCCTCCGTTGAGGATGCAATAGAATTGAACTCAACCAGATCATACTTCATCTTGGTCAAATCGGCCAATAAATCTGCTGATGCCAACTCAAGAAGTTCTACATAGTATTTCTGGTAAGCTTCGTATAGATCGGTCTGACCGTTGTAAAAATATTCATTTCCGTAGCTGCGAATGTGCTTACTCAACGCCTTTATCAGGTTCTTTTGAGCGGCATATAACTTATCAATGTCAGTGGTGCCAATTTCCGATTGCAAATAAGCCACTAAGCTGTCCACTTCCGCGGCACCAGCCTTCATCTCTTTGGTATAAGCAACCAATTCCATCTGCGCATTAAATCGCTTTACTATGGCACTTTCTCTAAGTGTTATGTCGTATTGTGTCGCGTAAGCTTCCATTTCAGTACTTATCGCTCCGAACATGTCCTCCATTTGGCCAACGTAGGTATGTCCATAACTAGAACGCGGATCCTCTCCCAACCAATCTCTTAAGTTCGAAGAAGTCAATTCAATGATTTGACCTAGATTCTCGCCAACGACGGCAACCAGTTGTGCTTCTTCAGGCTCGTCTAATCGAGCAATAGATCTTTTTGACTTACGCCAAATCCCGAATTGTTCCTCAATAAACGGGACAACTTTCTTCTCCTTTTCATAGGTCATGACCCCGTCGATAATGTCCGAGGTAATGGACATTGTTTTTTCGACCTCGCGTGAAACACGACGAAGGTTGCTACTGGTTCCTTGTGCCAACAAGGTTGAGAAGGAAATGGCGGCAATCAGGGTAAGTAGGTTCTTCATTTCAATGTATTTATCTCAATTTATGGATCTTTTTTGTGCCTTCATACATGTCGAACTGTAACAATTTACATTCCAATTCTCCATTAAAGAGGTTCCATTTTCGCGAAGGACGTAAGCCTATACTTTTAATTGCCTCCAAGTCCGAGGTAATCCACATCACCGTCCATCCAGCGTATTCTCGTTTGAGCATATCGCCCATCTCACGGTAGAATTTATGGGTATTGGCTGCTATCCTAACATTGTATGGTGGATTGACCAACATCAGACCTTTCTCGCTTGGGGGATCTGTGTGGAAAAAATCCGCCCGTTTCAAACGAATCACATCGTCAAACATGGAGCGTTCGATATTATCCGCAGCAGCAGCCAAAGCATAATCGTCTAGATCTCTCCCAAAAATCTTTCCGTCGTATTCTTTCGCTCTCCCGAGCAAACCATCTTTAATCTTTTCATACAGGTCTTCATCGAACCCCTTCCAGAAATGGAAACCAAAGTACTGGCGGTAAATGTTTGGCGGCATGTTGTGTGCAATCAATGCTGCTTCCACTAAAAAAGTTCCAGACCCACACATTGGATCTAATACCGGCATTCCTCCGTTCCATTTGCTGTGCATAATAATACCAGCGGCCAAGACTTCATTTAACGGAGCACGTGCTGCAGTCAGACGGTAGCCTCGTTTGTGCAATGAATCTCCTGAGGCGTCTAAGTACACACGAATGGTATCCTGGTAAATATGTATGTGTATGGGAACTTCAGGTGTGCCGCGCTCAACGGTCGGGCGGTCGCCAACTTTATCACGGAATCGATCCACGATGGCATCCTTGGCCTTCAAACCGGCAAAACTGCTGTGATTCAATAGCTCGTTACGACCTACCACATCAACAGCGAACGTCGTATTCACGTCGAAATGTTCTTCCCATGGAATAGCAAGGAGCTCCTCATAGTAATGCTCCACGTCTTCCATCTGAAATTCAGCCAGCGGAAGTAACACACGTAAACCCGTGCGCAAGGCTAAGTTTATTTTGTAGACATATCCTAGGTCACCAACCACGGATACTGCTCGATTGAGCTTCTTAATTTCACGACCTCCTAAACCAAGTAATTCCTTACTCAAGATCTCCTCTAACCCATAGAGGGTTTTTACCACCAAGCGGTAATCTTTGTTTTCCGGCACCCTTTTGCGTTTTATCCTACAAATGTAAGCTAACTTTGGTCCCATGATTGATTGGCTTGAATTAATTGCCCTTGTCATTGGCGGCTTCTGCGCTGGACTCATAAATGTCATTGCTGGTAACGGTTCTGCCATCACACTTCCACTTCTAATGTGGGTCGGTTTGGATGCTAATGCTGCCAACGCGACGAACCGTGTAGGCGCTGTGTTCCAAACTACAAGTGCCATCAGTTCATTACCGAAAACCAAACGTGTTCGGTACATGATTAAGCAGAGCTATTTCATTGTTCCTCCAATAATTATCGGGGCTGTTTTCGGGGCCAATTTAGCCGTAGATATTCCCGAAACTCTCATGAGAGCCACCATTGGAACCATCATGATTGGGCTGCTGATCACCATGCTTTTTAATCCGAAAAAATGGCTCATTCCTACGGATGGGGCTGCGAACAAGCGTACACCGAAAATTTGGCTGGCCTACTTGGGACTAGGATTTTATGGTGGATTTATTCAAATGGGCTTTGGAATCCTCTTTCTATCCATCAGCGTACTGATGGCAAAATATGCTTTGAAGGACGGCAATATCATGAAGCTATTCACCGCGTTTCTAATGACCATTCCCTCCTTTTTGATTTTCGCATTAAGCGGAAGTATCGATTGGCTTTACGGACTTACACTAGCCATCGGCACGGCCTCTGGCGCACGATTTGGGGCTAAGAAGGTCGTAGCACATCCAAAGGCAAACGCCATTACTCGCAAAGTATTAATTGCGGTAATTTTGGTGGCAATAGTTAAAATGTTTCAACCCCTAGTTCTTGACTACTTCGCCTAATGTCTACGCCCTGGTACGCCACATGGTTTAACACCGAATTTTACCACGATCTCTACCGTCATCGAGACGAGCACGAAGCGCGACTTTTCATTGTCGAACTGTGTAAGAAACTTGGCGTACAGGAAGGTCAACGTGCCATGGACATGGCCTGTGGAAGAGGTCGGCATGCCATGGTACTGTCAGAACAAGGACTACATACCCTGGGCGTCGACCTAAGTCCTGAAAGCATTTCTTTCGCGAATCAATTAGAAAACGAATGCCTTGAATTTAAGGTAGGCAACATGCTTGAAGCCCTTGATTTCGGTGCCTTCGATTGGGTGATGAACCTATTTACAAGCTTTGGCTACTTTGACGACGATGGGCTGCACCAAAAGGCCTTAAATCATATGGCGCAATGCCTTAAGCCCGGCGGCAAACTTGTGCTCGATTATATGAACAGTGCAAAAATCGCCGCGCAATTGGTACAAGAAAACGAGGTTCATACAGATATGGCCACTTACAGCATTAGCCGAAAGATTGAAAATGGTATTATTGTAAAAAGTATCAAAGTGAGCCACGATTGTAAGCTTGATTTTTTCGAAGAACGCGTTCGCGCTTTCTGTAAAAATGATCTTCGCACAATGCTCGTAAATGCTGGTCTTGAAAATATACAAGTAAAAGGCAACTACGACCTTAGTTCCTATGAAGAATTGGATAGTGAACGAATGATATTTATTGCACAAAAACCGCACTCATGATCCCTTTAGTTCTCTTTTTGGCTGTACTTGTCGGTGGTAGTGCATCATATATCATTAATACAAAAAGCGCCTTATTCAAGCTAACCCTCGCGTTTTCAGGGGCTTTCTTGTTCGGAACCCTAATGAGCCATTTACTGCCGGAAGTGTTCCAAAATAACCGCGGCGGCCTATGGGTTCTGCTTGGTTTCGGTATACAATTGTTACTCGACTTCATCAGTAAAGGGTTGGAACATGGACACCTACACACTCATGAAAACCGCATCCCTATTCTGCCTCTTGTGGGACTTTTTGTTCATGCATTTATCGAAGGGATGCCTTTGGGCTTAGATACGATCATGCACGACCACGGTCACGATCACAGTACAAACGGATTGTTGTGGTCAGTAGCCCTGCACAAAATTCCAATTGCACTGCTTGTTGCAACTGCGCTTCGCTCTGCTGGATTACAAACGTGGAAGGTGCTCCTAGGTATTTTACTTTTTGCCCTCAGCTCACCGCTAGGAAATGCTGTGGGTGTAGGCCTTGAGCTGGACCAGGCTTCATTCTTACCAGTACTGGGAATTGCCACAGGTTTACTGCTCCATGTGAGCACCACTATTCTTTTCGAAAGTGCGGCAAATCATCAGTTTAATGCAATGAAAATGTTTGTAGTAGCTGTTGGTATCGCCTTGAGTTTACTGCTCTTTTAGACGGTTTTTCAGATAGGTTTTACCATCAAGGTAATAGATAAAACCTAATAAAATGTTAACCTAGTTAGGGGTTATCTATCGTACTTTTGACCCTCAAACAAAAATAACTACACAAATGGCTGTATTAGTTGGCAAAAAAGCACCTGATTTTACTGCATCAGCAGTAATCAATGGTGAAGAAATCATTGAAGATTTCAAATTATCAGATTACGCAGGTAAATACGTAATCTTATTTTTCTACCCTAAAGACTTCACATTCGTATGTCCTACAGAATTGCACGCTTTCCAAGCGCGTAAAGCTGAGTTCGAAGCGAAAGGTGTTGAGCTAATCGCTGTAAGTACAGATACTGAGCAGAGCCACTGGGGTTGGTTGCAAATGACCAAAGACCAAGGTGGTATCGAAGGTATTACTTACCCAATCGTTGCCGATACGAACAAGACGATCTCTCACAACTACGATGTACTTGACGGAGAGTGGACGTATGATGAGGAAGGTAACTTGAACGCTACTGGCGAAATGATTGCTTACCGCGGTCTATTCTTGATCGACAAGGAAGGTACTGTAATGCACCAGTTGGTGAACTTCTTCCCATTAGGTCGTTCAGTAGATGAAGCAATGCGTATGGTAGATGCTCTACAGTACTTCGAGGAGAAAGGTGAAGTTTGTCCTGCAAACTGGACACCAGGTAAAGAAGCAATGAAAGAGACTCACGAAGGTGTTGCTGATTACTTGAGCAAGAATTAAGAACAATATAGGTTCATACTCAAACCCGTTTGTCCTTTGGTGCAAACGGGTTTTTTATGGCCTTGATTATCACTTCCAGCGCTCTCATAGAAGAAATCTATATACCATAAAACGAGCCCGAACCCCTGTAAACACTAGCCTGTCGTCGATAGAATATTTTTACGCAAAAAAAGTATCCTTTTTTTTACAACTACCGTGAACCTACTTACAACAACTAGGTTATAGGTGTATGGAACATTCTGCGAAAGCAGATTTTCATGGCGGTTTAGGTAGAAAGGGGTCTTGGCGGGCCCCTTTCGTTTTTTACAAACCTGCCATTGATAAGGCACAAAAAAAGCCCCCAGCTCAGCTAGGGACTTTCTTGTTTTCTTCAGGGTATTTACGCTGTCAAATCGATCAGTTTACGTAAATATTCTTCCTTACTTGCCGCAGAACCTTCTGCCAATGCTCCGCCTTTAAATGACGCTAGGAATGGTAAGTTATCTACTCCTGCAGCCTTACGAGCCTCCGGGCTATGTTCAGCGTTTATTTCCAAGAACACTACATCGCTGTAGCCTTCTTCGTTACTTACTCTTTTGTATTTCGGGGCAAACATTTTACATGCGCCACACCAATCTGCAAAGTACTTCACCACTACTCGATCGTTATCATTTAAGATCTGTGCGAAGTCTGCATCTGTTGCTAATTGTACTGCCATGTTTCTAAATTTTAAGGGTCAAAAATATATAGATGATTCTTACCAGAAAAGTAAATTTGATTGAGCTTATCTATTAACTCATCAATGCACCTATTGTTCTATTTGGGCTCTGAATTCCTTGTGGTACAAATCGCGAATCAAACCGTCACTTACCCCTATTTTAGGCACGTAAATACGGCCACATCCCGACCATTGCATGGCTTTTAGGTAAATCTCTAATCCAAAGGTGATGACGTCTGCACGGTCAAAATTCAGACCCATTTCTGTAATTCGACGCTCGACATCTAGCCCTTCAATAAAGGTACGCTGCCCATCCACATATTCATAGCTTAGGGCTTCGGTAACCGGTTTCAAACTCAGCTTATGTAGTTTATTGATATTACCCCCTGCACCTATGGCAGCCTTGTCTTTCAATGGGGCTGCATGTTTTTCTAACCAACGTTGCATCTTCGTCCATTCGCCTTGTTCAACAAGTTCATTCATCAAACGAACACCACCTACTTTAAAGCTTTTTGACCGCAAAACTTGTTTGCCCTCAATAATGGATATTTCAGTAGATCCACCACCAACATCGATGTAAATAAAGTTGCTTACATCTGCATTAATGGTGTCGTAGAGTTTGCTCGAGAAGACCAGACGCGCTTCTTCTTTGCCGCTGATTGTTTCAATCTGAATACCGGTTTTTCGCAGTACTCTATTCACAATCTGACGACCGTTTTTAGCTTCACGCATGGCAGATGTGGCCACTGCTCTAAAGTCTTGCACACCGTGCACTGACAATAGATGCTCATAGGCCTTCATACCTTCTAAGAATCGGTCACGAGTTACTTTGCGAATCTTTCCGTATTTAAACACGTCTTGACCCAAACGTACAGGCAACCGAATCATACTTACTTTCTTGTAGTGCGTGTACCCGTCTTTATAAACCACATTGACAATGAGACAGCGGACCGAATTTGAACCGATGTCAATAGCGCCTAGTTTCGTTACTATCATGAGTTATCCTTTACGCAGCATATTTCTAACATAACTGTGCAATTCTTCCTGTGCCTTAATCTTAGGGCCGTGAAGCATGCGGTAGTTGTTTTGCTGCTGAGTGTCGAAAATTCGTGATTTAGAATTGTCTTTCCAAAGAATATCGAAGTGATCGCGCAATTGGCGCTGAATGGATTGGTCGTAAATGGGTACGGTAACCTCTACCCTGCGGTTCAAATTCCTACCCATCCAGTCGGCAGACGAAATGTAATACTGAGGATTTCCATCGTTGTGGAAACAAAAAGCACGAGTGTGCTCTAAGAATCTCCCAACTATACTCACCGAAGAAATGTTCCTCGCCTTAGGATGTGCCATGTCCAAACAGCAAATACCTCTGACTACCATCCTAATCTGCACACCAGCATCGCTTGCCTCGTAGAGTTTATTGATCATGCCGTGATCAGAAATGGAATTAATCTTTACCCAGAATTCGGCCTTCTTTCCCGCTCTCGCATTCGCTATTTCTCGATCAATGAGTGCCTCTAATCCCGAACGTGTCGTATTGGGGCTAACTAACAAGTGCTTGAAAGCGTACTGCTTATATGGACTTTCGATGAACTGGAATACTTTTCGTGCTTCTTTCGCAATTCGCTTGTCATTAGTCATCAAATGATAGTCCGTATAGACTCTTGCTGTTCCCTCGTGGTAATTTCCAGTTCCGATAACACAATAATCTACAAGCTTCTCTTTGCCCTCGTCTCTTCGTATGAGGGTCAATTTTGAATGCACCTTAAGTCCCTGTACACCGGAGACTACTTTTATACCCTCACCCCTAAGGCGATTGGTCCAACGGATGTTATTCGCCTCGTCAAATCGAGCCTGAAGTTCTATGAATACCGTGACCTTCTTCCCGTTTTTAGCCGCATTAATCAATGCGGAGATAATCTGGCTATCATCAGCCAAACGATAGAGTGTCACCTTAATCTCACGTACTTTTTCATCAATAGCTGCCTCCCGAAGCAAACGAATGACGTTGCCAAAATCGTGATAGGGAGTGAACAGCATAATGTCTTGCTTTTTAATAGCCTTAAAAATGCTGCGATCAATGTCTATACGCGGATGTGGTACTTGAGGTAATCGCTTGTACTCAAGCTCTTGTATCCCCATGTTTGGAAAGCGCATTAAATCCTTCTTATTGTGGTAGCGTCCACCCGGAATAAGAGTATCCAATGCACTCACTTCCAATCCTTCTACCAAGCGCTTTAAGGTTGAATCGCCAATGGATTTATCGTAGACGAATCGAACCAAATCACCCTCACGTCGATTGCGCAACCCCCGCTGAATTTGCTCCATAAACGATTTACTCACGTCATCGTCCAGCGACAACTCTGCATCCCGAGTGATCTTCACCGTATGCGCCTCAATACTGTCGTACTTGACCGTATGAAAAATACTGTCGAGATTGTGACGTAAGACGTCGTCCATGTACATCACATACTGCTTACCGTACTTCGGCAACTGCACAAAGCGCCCAGAAATAGAATACGGAACCTCGATGATAGAAAACTGCTCCTTATCCTTCTTGGTTAAGCGAACTGCGAGATAAATACCCTTGTCCCGTAAATAAGGGAAGTTTTTGGTCTGATTGATCATCAAATTGGTAAGCGCAGGACTGACCTTTTCACGGTACAGTTGCTTCACAAAATTCTCCTGCTTAGCAGTCAACTGTGCTTCATTAATGATCTCAATTTTATGGCGCTTTAAGTCCTCCTTGATGCTATCGTAGATTTCTTGAGATCGTTGCTGTTGATTGGCTACAATCTCACTGAGTTTAGACAATAGCGCTCCAGGAGTAAAACCTTCAAGGTTTTCATCTAACCCTTGCTCTTCGCTGAGTCGTAAGCGACGGATGAACGAATAACGCACCCGGAAGAATTCGTCCATATTGTTGGAGTGAATTCCGAGAAAACGCAGTCGTTCAATCAAGGGATTCGATAAATCCTCCGCCTCTTGCAGTACGCGTTCATTGAAGCGTAACCAACTAATATCTCTATTGAAATAAGTATGTTCCACAGTTTAATTTTTTAATCGCTTGGGATACTCAAATTGAATCAAATCGGCCCCTGGCCCTATATCCTCCCAGCGTTGACAGTCAAATCGAACAATGACCACTCCAGTGGTTGGGACGTTTCTAACACTCGCACTGGTCATTTCATTTACAAAGTCAGTAATCCCTGGGTTGTGCGCAAAGTACATTGCGGCATCACACATGTCTGAGGTCTTCCGCACCACAGCAAGAATTTCTTCTGCACTACTATGGTACAACTCATCATCTATAGCGACCTTGTTTGCAGGAACACTCAGGTTCTTTGCGAAGATTAAGGCAGTGTGCAATGCTCTGGTCGCAGGGGAACTACACATACTGAAATAGTCTACATTAATGCTTTCTTCACGTAAATATTGACTGACGAGATGGGCATCTCGAATACCACGTCCTTTCAAGGGTCTATCACGGTCTTCAATTCCGTCAATTGACCAGGAACTCTTAGCGTGTCGAATTAGATAGAGTGTTTTCATACTTGTAAAGTACACTATTTCAGCGTATTCACTAAAGTGATGAGACTACTTTATCTCACATTTAACAATAAATTCAATCGAAATTAATCTCTAGACAACTCCTTGGCTTCATTCCAAAGAACCTCCATTTCGTCTAAAGTCATGGAAGACAACTCCTTACCTTGGCTAGCAGCCTGTTTCTCCATGTAAGTAAATCTAAAAATGAATTTTTTATTCGTGCGCTCCAGAGCCAATTCTGGATCGATATCACTCAGTCGTGCGAAGTTGATTAAAGAGAACATCAAATCACCAAATTCACCTTCTATATCTTCTTGATTTCCAGATTTTTGACTATCCTCAAACTCTCCGAGTTCTTCCTTGATTTTGCCCCAAACGTCCTCCGGTTTGTCCCAATCAAAACCTGCTCCGCGCGCTTTATCTCCAATGCGAATAGATTTCACCAGTGCAGGCAACCCCCGCGGTACACCTTGAAGAACACTCTTGGTACCCTTTTCTTTGAGTTTGATCGCTTCCCAATTCGCCTTAACCTCTTCTTCAGTCGTGACTTCTACATCACCATAAATATGGGGGTGACGGTGAATGAGCTTATCACAAACGCTGTTCAGTACATCGGCAACATCGAAAGCACCTTTTTCACTGCCAATTTTTGAGTAAAACACCATGTGAAGCATCAAATCCCCGAGCTCTTTCTTGATCTCATTCAAATCGTTCTCTTCAATGGCATCGGCCAACTCGTACGTCTCCTCAATGGTCAGGTGACGCAAGCTCTCTAAGGTTTGCTTACGGTCCCATGGACACTCAGCACGGAGTGTATCCATGATATCTAGCAACCTACCGAATGCTTCTAATTTAGCCTCTCTTGAATTCATGCTTACTCTGCTTCTGCGCTCGCTTCTTCTTCTAGAATACTGAGCAGATCATTCTTTACAAGAATATTAAACCACTGTACTACCTTTTTGATATCAGAGGCATACACACGCTCCTGGTCGAACTTAGGCAAAACCTCACCAAAGAAATCTTCCAATTGATCTTTTGAACTCTTGTGGCTCAATGCCTCCTTACCTTCTGTAACCTCAGCCATCGCCTTGAAAACATCTCTTAGTGGTACCTCTTCTTCGTAGGTGTAGATTGCGATATCTCCAAGTGAACTCACATTGGCATTTGCTGAAATCGCTGTGCGCTTACCGTCCAATAAGCTTTCTACTACGACACCGTTTTTTTGATGTGCAATTAGTTTAAAAAGACCCGGTTTTCCTGAAACCGAAAGAACAGTTCTTAAATCCATTTATTGTTTATTTAACCAGTTTTGTATTGTATTCAATTCTTCGCCTGAACTCAGCAACAACAATGCTTCAGCCTGTATTGCGAGTTCATGTTTTGGATATCTATCCATCAATGCTCTCAAGTAATTTCTCGAGCGCTCTTTATCGTTAAATCTGTTTTCAAAAAACAGAGCCAATTGCATCATTGCCTCCGGCGCAAACGTGTGCTCCGGATACTTTTTAGTCAAAGTAATCAAGTAGTTTACCCCGTACAGGTAGTCCTCGCCCCCGCTCATCAATACAAGACCTGCTTGCATCAATCGCTTAGGATCACTCAACACTAGACTGTCCTGGGAAATAAAGTGCTTCTTCGCAAATTCAAGCTCTTCACTCGTCGCAATACCACTGTCTATTCGACCAAAATAGTAGAGGGCCGAATCACTCACAGCAACTGTCGCTTGTTGGCCCTGGATATTAGACTCCGGGGCTGCACAAGAAATTAACCCAAGTAATGCTAAGAGAGCAATTCTCATCGACGTTTTGGGAATTTCATTGGGTAATCAATGGAAATATCGCCACGCTCAATGCTGCCCAATTTACCTTTGATTAGTCGTTTTCTCAAAGGCTTGAGGTAATCCGTAAATAGCACACCCTCAATGTGATCGTATTCGTGATGGATCACGCGTGCGGCAAGCCCCGTATACGTTTCTTCGACCAACTTCCAGTCTTCAGTGTAGTATTCGATAACCAATTTTTCTTTGCGGTATACCGTTTCACGTACATCCGGAATACTCAAACAGCCTTCTTCCATACCCCACTCTTCACCTTCTTCTTCAATGATAATAGGATTGATAAAGGTCTTCTTAAAGTTCTTGAGTATTTCGTAGTCCTCTTCGCCATCTTGAGCAAATGGGCTTGCGTCAATAACAAACAATCGGATGCTTCTGCCAACCTGAGGAGCTGCTAAACCAACACCCTGCGCATTGTACATCGTCTCGTACATATTAGCAATAAGCGGCTCTAAACCCGGGTAATCCTGGTCAATTTCTTCCGCCATCTTGCTTAAAACGGGATCGCCGTAGGCTACTACCGGTAATATCATAATCGAATCTTAATCTTGATTGCAAAGATAGTTAGTGCATGGCTAAATAACGCTCTAAAATGAGGGAGGCAGCAACTTTATCTAAGGCGCCTTTTTCCTTGCGTTTGGATTTCTTCATGCCCCCCATTATTAGCATTTTTGAAGCCTCTTTGGAAGTAAAATCCTCATCGATAAAAACAATCTCCATAAGCGGCCAACGCTTGTGGATTTTTGCCGCCAACAGGTCTATAATTTCAGTACTGTCCGTGGCAATAGCCGGCTTCCCAATAACCATAGTTTGAGTTCCTTCCGCAGCCACATATTCTTCGAGTACTGCCATGAGTGAACCTGTATCCACTGTTTTTAAGGGAAAAGCCATCATCCCGAGCGGATCGGTCTCTGCCATTCCAGTGCGTCTACCTCCTATATCTAAAGCCAATACTTTCGCCATGGTTCAAAGGTAGTCTTTCCGCAGGAAGCATTAAATTTGAACCGCACATAAGAATGAACAAGATGAAGGATATTAGAGCTGTCATAGAACAAGCTTGGGAGCAAAGAGAACTGCTTCAACAGGAAGAAACTCAAAACGCAGTGCGCGCTGTGGTAGATGCACTCGATGCAGGTACACTTCGCGTTGCTGAGCCTACAGAAAATGGCTGGCAAGTCAACGAGTGGGTAAAGAAAGCCGTGGTTTTGTACTTCCCCATCCAAAAAATGGAGACTATTGAGGTCGGCCCTTTTGAATTTCACGATAAAATTCCACTCAAACGCAATTATGCAGAGAAGGGTGTACGCGTCGTTCCTCATGCCGTAGCACGTCACGGCTCATTCATCGAGGCAGGTGTAGTAATGATGCCTTCTTACGTAAACATTGGTGCACACGTTGAAAGCGGCACAATGGTCGATACTTGGGCAACGGTAGGTTCTTGCGCACAGATTGGCAAGAACGTTCACCTCAGCGGTGGAGTAGGAATTGGCGGTGTATTGGAACCGTTACAAGCAGCACCGGTGATTATTGAAGACGATTGTTTCATAGGCTCGCGTTGTATTGTTGTGGAAGGTGTACGTGTAGAAAAAGAGGCCGTTCTAGGGGCAAATGTTGTCTTGACAGCCTCAACAAAAATTATTGACGTGAGCGGTAGCGAGCCAAAGGAATACCGTGGCCGTGTTCCTGCACGCAGTGTAGTCATCCCAGGAACGATGCCCAAGGAATTCCCAGCAGGCACCTACAATGTACCTTGTGCATTAATCATTGGACAGCGTAAAGAGAGTACGGATAAAAAGACTTCGTTGAACGACGCATTGCGCACACACAACGTTGCAGTATAATGTGCACTGCCCTAAGCATACTATACCTCAGCTTTAATGAGGAAGATGTCTTTGGGCAATCGCTCGAGAGCATAAAATCTATTGCCGACGAAATCGTGGTAATAGATTCTGGATCTACCGATTCAACCGTTCAAATAGCCGAAAGTGCAGGTGCTAACGTATACCACCGGCCTCTAAAAAACTGGGGTGAACAGCGCAACTGGGGGTTAGAAAAATGCCAGCACCCTTGGATCCTAGTGGTCGATTGTGATGAAGTATGTACCGCTGAGCTCATTGAATCGCTCAAAGAGTGGAAACAAAGCGAACACCACGAGCAACAGCCTTACGCCTTTAAGCGCGTGCATTTTTTTAAAGGTAAAAGGATGAATTTCAGTGGACTGCAAAATGATTATGTGGTTCGACTTTTACCTAAGGAGGTGAGATATGAAGAATTAAATGTGCACGAAAAGGTGCGCTCTTCTTCCAAACGACTCAAGGGTAATATGCTTCATTACACCTACAAAAACGCCGAGCACTGGGAACAGAAATTCAGAACTTATGCCCAGCGGCAAGCTTTGGACTACGAAGAGAAAGTAGGTAGAATAGGCCCATACTATTTGAATGTGAAACCTTCTTGGAGATTTTTCAGGCACTACATCATAAAAGGCGGTATTTTTGACGGCTCCAGAGGTTTTGAATATGCCTTGTGGATGTATAGAGCTGTTAAATGGCGCTATATCGAAGTAAATAAATTGCGAATCAAATGACATTCGGTCAAAGCTTACAATTCATTCTTACAGCATTGTTCCTGCTCGGCGTGTACAGTTACAAATGGGCCCTGCATTTTCAATACTTAAGAGTAAAGAACAAGAAGAAAGCAGGCAGCTGGAAAGATTTCTACACGCGCAACTTTTCGAATAAAAAAGATCTTGAATGGTGGAAAGAGAGTTTTATGATCTTACCGCTACTCTACCCGACCATCATGACCGGAAAAGAAAGTGAAGACTTTTGGTTGAGTAAAATCAAACGCACCAACCTTGCGCTCTACTTTCTGTTGATGATCCTATTACTTACAGGGATATACTTCTCGAAACTTTCAGAGCGTCCGTTTTAATGTCAAATTATAGCCACTTTTTGGAACGACCGATTTTTAAGCAGATCGGACAGGCAGCCGACCACCTCGGTCTGGAGTGCTACGTCGTGGGTGGCTATGTACGTGATCGACTCATTGAGCGTCCCACAAAGATGGACCTCGATTTTGTAACCGTGGGTTCGGGCATAGCGCTGGCAAAAGAAGTACGAAAAGGCTTCGATAAAAAGCCTAAACTGAGTGTTTTCAAAAGCTTTGGTACCGCTCACATGAATTATCAGGGTGTTGACCTAGAATTCGTAGGTGCCCGAAAAGAGAGCTATAAAAGAAACAGCCGAAACCCTATAGTTGAGGACGGCACCTTAGAAGACGACCAAAATCGCCGCGACTTCACCATCAATGCAATGGCTATTTGTTTGAATGAAGGTCGCTGGGGCGAATTAATAGATCCGTTTCATGGTGTGGCTGATCTAGAACGAAAGCTCATCAAAACACCGCTCAGTCCAGACAAAACTTTTGACGATGATCCGCTGCGCATGATGCGTGCTGTTCGATTCGCTGCGCAATTAGACTACCGCATCGACGCTGCTACTCTGAAGTCTATTAGAACGCATGCTTCGCGATTGAAAATTGTTGCGCCGGAGCGCATAAGCGTCGAGCTGAATAAAATCATGGCCGTCGACAAACCTTCCTATGGTTTAGGCCTACTCTTCACATCGGGTCTTATGAAAGAAATAATGCCTGAAATCTG
>JBNAAX010000019.1:0-30019 GCA_049631665.1 Schleiferiaceae bacterium | reverse complement strand
CAGTTGGTTTGGCGAGCGAAATCTACTCTTGTTTGGAACTCTATTGGTGGCTGTCGGCTTGTTTTTCATGCCCTTTGTTCCTACGGACCAATTCTATTTGGAACTCCTCTGCATGACCTTATTATCGTTTGGAAATGCACTACTAACCCCTACGGTAAGTAGTTTATTAACCAGTTATGCACCTAAAGATGCCCAGGGAAAAATTTTGGGCACCAATCAAAGCGTTGGATCACTTGCTAGGGTGGTGGGTCCGGCAGTTGGAGGTGCTGTGTACGGGATGCACTTTACATATCCTTATGTCTTAGCGGGTAGTATAACATTGGTTGTCAGTGTATTGGCATTTCGTCTAAGAAAAAAAATGTACGCGTAGTGAACTTTTTTTCGAGTATATAGTTGTTATAACATTAATCGTGTATTTTTACACTGAATTTCTAACCATACAAAAGAGAAAAAATGAAAAAAATCGCAATGTTCATGGCGGCTTCTGTATTGGCTGTAAGCTGTGCAGGTGAGAAAGCTGAGGAAGTAACTACTGGAGAAGCTCAAGAGGTAATTGAAGTAGCTGAAGCAACATCTTACGCTGTAGCTGAAGGTTCCGCTATCAAATGGAGAGGTTTCAAATCATTCGTTAACAGCGAACACGTTGGTCTGATCAACATCCAAGACGGTTCTTTTGCTGTAAAAGACGGTCAAGTTGTAGGCGGAAGCGTTACCATCGATATGAACACAATCGTAAATAAAGATATTGAAGACGAAGGCAAGAGTGGTTACCTAGTTGGTCACTTGAAATCAGAGGATTTCTTCTTTGTAGAGAGTTTTCCAACGGCACAATTTGAAATTGTTGAAGTAAGAGCTGAAGCAGGTGAGGCTACCAACAGTGTTGTAGTGGGTAACTTGACCATGCGTGGTGTTACCAACAGCATCGAGTTCCCAGCGAACATTGAAGTGACTGAGTCAGGCGTAAACTTTACTGCGCCAACTTTCGGTATCGATCGTACTAAATGGGGTGTGAAATTCCACGACAGAGAAGATGCTTCAATCGCTGAATCTTTGAAAGAGGATTTGATTGATCACACTATCGAACTCAACTTTGTGGTTACTGCGAATGCATAATCATCAACCAAGCTAAACTAAAAGCCCCGCATCCGCGGGGCTTTTTTATTTCAATAAGTCTTTAAGTGCTGCATGGATGTTCACATGCTTGAAGCGGAAGCCCGCCGATATAATTTTGCCGTTGCTGACCCTCTGACTCATCAAGGCGAGTGTGGACATTTCTCCAAGAACCAGCTTTAGGAGCATCTCAGGAACTGGAGGAAAAACCATGGGCCTCCACAATACGCGGCATATGGCCCGAGTGAATTCCTTATTCGTAAGCGGTGAGGAGCTAACAGCATTGTATGCGCCGCTATCAATGGGATGGGTTGCCGCGTAAATAAACATTCTAGCGAGGTCCTCGACATGTATCCAGCTTGTCCATTGATTGCCTTTTCCCAGGGGTGAGGCTATGCCTGCTTTGGCAAGCGGCACCAAGCGTCCCAGTACACCAGCACCACGATCTAGAACAATGCCAATACGCAGTTGAATGCTCCTACATGTAGGCGATTCTAGCTGCTTAGTATACCGTTCCCAATTTTCAGTTACCGATGCAAGGAAATCATTGGCAGGTGGGTGCTCTTCGTTAAATTTTTGGTCAAAGGAAGAACCGTAATATCCTATTGCGCTCGCGCTTACACAGCACGAAGGGCCTTTCTTTACGCGCTTAATGGCGTCATGTAGGACTTGTGAAGTGTAGATACGGCTGTCATTGATTACCCGCTTGTAAGACGCCGTCCAGCGTTTACTCACTGTAGCTCCGGCTAAATGCAAGAGAAAGTCAGCACCTTCCAACGCTTGGTCGTCAATACTGCCTTGTTCTGGGTTCCAGTGGTAGACCTCAACTGCATTCCATTGGTATCCTTTTCTTGTGCTGAGAATGCGCACACTATGCCCCTCGTGCAGAAGCTGCTTGACAATGGCTTTTCCCACGGAGCCGGTGGCGCCTGTGATGGTAAATATGGACATGACGATTATTTATGTTAGAAAGCTAACAAAGCGCAGTCGTTTTTGTTAAACTTGGAGCCAATTCTTTTTTCAATGCATACCATCGAGCCTTATTTCAACTGGAGACACCTCTATGTGGCTAGCGAAGATCCACAAAGTCCCTTCCACGGTTATTTCAATAGCGAGGTGTACTTCACGGATAAGATCTACGATCATGTCATTCATCCTCAATGGGACTCCATTGGGTGCGAAACCCTATTTCTAAAAGTGCTTTTTGTCGATTACGCCATTGGTTATTGTGTGATCGAATTTCTGGGCGAATGGAACGACGCGGTGCACAACGACATCATGCGTATTAAACGCGATTTAGTAGACGAAATGCTTCCTCTAGGTATTGACAAATTCATTTTGATTGGAGAAAACATCCTGAATTTTCATGCAGATATAACCGATTACTACGAAGAGTGGTTGGAAGAAGTGCCCGACGGATGGATGGCCCTACTAAATCTAAGAGAACATGTACTCACTGAACTCAGTAACTACGGTGTCGATCAATATTTTGTTTTAGGAGGAGATCTGGACTTCTTCGATTGGCGCACAAAGAAGCCTGAATTATTATACCACCGAGTGAATGAGGTTGTATCTCGCCGATTAGGCTTCTAGTAGTTTTAAGAAAGCGTCTTTATCGCTTTGTAATGTAAACCACTGCGCATTTTCAGCTTTAAGTTCAAGCCATTGCATTCCTAAGAGGTTAGGATCGTTAGGTATGAGTGACCATTGCTGTTCATCTGCCTCAGTGCTATTGGTAAAGTAATTCAACAGCAGTTGCTCTTGCGGCTTGAATAGCGAGGCGAAGCACTCGGTAGGGGTAAAAAAATGCCTGTATGCTAACTTTTCACTCGAAGAAAACTCTTCAGCGATTTCTCTGTGGATGCACTCAAGTAGCCCTTCACCTAATTCTAGCCCTCCTCCGGGAAATTTGTTCAGATCAATACCTTGCCAACGTTCTTGCATCACCAGAATTCGGTTTTGTTTCGAACGTATGAGCACATAACAGCGTGCATTGAATTTAATCATCTCTTCCATGCGCGTGTCATCTCTCTCTTGCGGGGAGGACCAGGCAGTGCCTCTACTTCAAACCCGACAGACTTCATGGTTCTTTTCACAACGCCTTTGGCACAATAGGTAACCAGAGCACCTCCCAGCAATAAAGCATCGTACATGGTTTGAAATACTTCTTCTGACCATAGCTCAGGCTGTGCAGAAGGGGCAAACGCATCAAAATAGATAAGATCAAACGAGGGCTCATCAGTTTTGAAATTCCGCAAGTCCTCTGTGCTAAGTTCAAATGTAAATCCAGTCTCAATCATGGTTGGTTTACCTGTGTCAACCTTGAGTAGTTTGGCTTCCGTATCGTGACCGAGTGCTTCAATTTCATTGATCTCCTCGTCATTCAGTGGAAATTTCTCCAAGGCGAAGTAACGAATGCTTCTACTGCCTTTCTGCTCTAAGGTAAGTCGAGCATTCAATGCTGTTCCAAGCCCTACTTCAAGAATGGAGATCTCTTCCTTATCTAAGGCCATAAGACCCGCATCAATGAACACATGCTGACTTTCAGTAATTGCACCGTGGATGCTGTGGTAGTGTTCATCTAGTTCAGGAACCCAAATGGTTAAACTGCCGTCTGATGAGGTAGTAAAGTTCCTTGGGCTAGCTTTCATTATTGAACGTAGAGTTTTTCGATCCGAGGAATAGGTCCCTGGCAGAAGTTCATATGACAGGCAACACAACTCTTTACGAGATTGTTGTGGGCTTCGATCTGTCCTTGTACGTCTTCCGCTGTGTTTAATTGACCGTAGCTCGCTATAAAGGCTTGAGCATGAGGTTCAAAAGCCGGTCCGACCATATGAGGCTCGGTGGGCTTCGCGGTGATCATCTTAAAGATGAGTTGAGAATTTGCAACTGCCATTTCTCCCGCCTCCAAGGTTCCTTTTCTTTCCGTGGCTTCGTCATGAAGCACTCGCATGATGGATGCCAATTCACTGGGTTGGTCCATTTCTGGTTTCCAGCCCACATTTTTCTTTGGCTCGCTGGTAGAAGAGGAGCAGGCAGCTACGAATAGGCTTACGCCCAATAAAACAAGAATCTTACTCTTCACTTGGGATAAGAATTTTTACACCCGTCGCTTTGAATTTGACCTCACCTATTGGTTCTGTGATGGCTGCAATTTCTTCTTCGCTCGCGCCGCGATCTTCGGCATAATGCTGAAGTTCTGCCACGGAGGTACTGTCCCAATAAGCAAAGCCAGTCATTACCATATTTTGTCCTTGACTGTTCGTCGGAAGTAGAAATTCATAGTCGTAATCCACGAACAAGTTCTCGCTAGAGTCAATAGCAGTGGCCATCCAACATCCTTTAACGGTACATACTTTGGTAATTTCTCCTGCCACAGTGCCGTACAAAGTATCTCCAGTGGTTTCAAATTCTTGGATGAGTGTAGCAGCGGTAAGCGCATTTTCAACAGCAAAAGTGCTGTCGCCAAAATTCATGTAGGCTTGTGCTTCTTCTTGAGAAATTTCATTCTCGGAATTAGCAGATTGACAAGAAATCAGGGCAATGGCTGCAAGACTTGCAATAAGTAGATGTTTCATTCGGGTTATTTGTTAAATCTGTGTTTCCCCATCATTTTGAGTATATCACAAGAATAGTTTTACACCTTCAAAATTAGTACATTTGCAGTGCCCAAGAAAACGTAAAATGAAAATAGAACTGACCCAACAAAGCCGTAGATCTAGTATCGATTTTTCAAACCTTCCTTTTGGAAAACACATGTCGGATCACATGCTTGTTTGTCATTTCAAAGATGGACAATGGTTAGAGCCAGAAATTCGTCCTTACGGTCAGTTAGAGTTTTCGTACGGTTTGCATGCATTACACTACGGCCAGAGTGCCTTTGAAGGGATGAAAGCCTACCGCAAGGATGATGGAACCATTAGCATGTTCCGTCCGTTAGACAACTTTGCCCGTCTCAATAAAAGTGCAGAGCGCCTTATGATGCCTCAGATTCCTGAGGAGATTTTTATGGGTGGTTTGAAGAAATTGCTCGAGATTGATGCTGATTGGGTTCCAAACGCAGAAGATCACAGCCTTTACATTCGTCCGTTCTTGTTTGCTTCCTCAGAATTTATTGCCGCACGTCAAAGCGATAATTACACTTTCTGTATTCTCACTTGCCCTGTAGGTCCGTATTACAGCGGAAGTGTTAAGGTGAAAATTGAGCAAGAGTACACACGCGCAACTGGCGGGGGTATCGGATACACAAAAGCCGCTGGAAATTATGGTGGCTCTTTCTATCCAACGGCAAAAGCCATCAAAGAGGGGTATAACCAAGTAATCTGGACGGATCACAAAGAACACAAGTACATCGAAGAAAGTGGAACGATGAACCTGATGTTGCTGATAGATGGTACATTCTTGACACCGCCTTTGACAGATCGCATTCTTGCTGGTGTAACACGCCGTTCTATTATTCAGCTGGTAAAAGATCAAGGTTGGCCTATTGAAGAACGCGCTATTTCTGTTGAAGAAATCGTATCGGCTGCACGTGAAGGGAGACTTCAGGAAGCTTTTGGTATGGGTACGGCTGCTGTCGTTAGTCAGATTGATACCATTGGGTTTAATGGTGAGAACTTTAGCATACCAGTCTTGGCCGATGGCAAAGCGATGGAGATAAAGCGATTATTGAACGATATCCGTCTTGGTAGAAGTGAAGATTCTTACGGTTGGATGATAGATCTTCCAGTCAGCGAAATCGCGTAATTACAGCGCGTATTCTTTCAAAGCTCTATAAAGGGTTGAAGTAGGTAGTCCTACAACAGCATTGTATTCTCCTTCGATGGAACTAATCATTGTATGTCCAATCCATTCCTGTATGCCGTAAGCACCTGCTTTATCAGTGGGGTTGAAGGTACCCACATAATGGTCGATTTCCTGCTCCGACAAAGCCTCGAAAGTCACTTTGACCCTTGCGTGGTAAGAGTTCAAGGTGTTTGCGGTACAAAGGGTGAGGCCTGTGATGACTTCATGGGTTTTTCCGCTGAGTGAACGTAGCATTTCTTTGGCATCCTCAAGACTTGTAGGCTTACCATATCTTCTGTTGCCCAGCCAAACTTCAGTATCAGAAGTAATACCGAGTTCACCTTCGGAGAGTTCAGGTTGAAGCGCCTTAGCTTTTTGCTCAGAAATCCAAACCGCAGTTTCAGTGCCGTTCAAATGGTCAGGGGCATTTTCGTCGGCTTGTGTAACCAAAACCCTAAAGTCAAACCCCATTTCTCTCAAAAGTGCAGCGCGTCGCGGACTTTTTGAACCTAGAACGAGTTTTTTATTTAGTGCAATCATTACTTAAGTCTTACCAAGTTCTGTCTTCAGAACGGGCCCACTTGCCCTGAATTTTGAGCAATTGCTCCAACACATCTCTAACACAACCTTTACCTCCATTTACCGGGCTTACGTAATCTGCAACCGATTTGATTTCTGGTGCTGCGTCCTGAGGCGCTGCCGCCAGAGCAACTATTTTCATAATGTCGTAATCTGGAAGATCGTCGCCCATGTAGAGTATTTCATCGTCCGTGAGGTCGTAGCACATCTTGAGGACTTCGTAAGATTCCATCTTCGATGAAGCGCCCAAGTAGATGTCTGTAATCCCTAATCCTTTTAATCGCTCTTTGACCTCTGGAGATCTCCCGCCAGTAATGATGGCCATTCGAATACCATTACGAACAGCCAATTGCATCGCATAGCCGTCTTTGGCGTTCATTTTACGGACAGGTTGCATACCTGGCATGAGAATGATATCACCGTTGGTAAGTACTCCGTCTACGTCAAGAACTACCGTGGTAATGTTCTTGAATATCTCCTTATAGTTCATAGCGTTTCTTAATGTTTTCGCTTAGTAATTCGTACAGCGCCTTGGTGGCAGGATCTTGTATCTGTTCTAGATGATGGTTGATAGTGCGATCATCTCCGCGGTGTGCAGGTCCTGTTTGGGCGGTTTCCGGACCTAAAGCTATGGCTTTATCCGGACCTTGGCGCATGATGGCATGCAAGACCTCAAAAGGGAGGTCGAAATGCTGACAATGTTCTTTGGCTAAGGTGTATAGGTGATTGGTGAAATTATTAACCATCACAGCTGCTGCGTGCAGTTTGGTCCGTTGCTCACTTGTGATATGAAAGGTTCGTGCCCCGATTATGCGTGTGATTTCTTCGAGGACAGGCATATCTTCTTTGCGGCTGCATTCTAATAAAAACGGAATGTCCTTCCATTGCACGTTTGCCTCTTTGGTAAAGCTGTACAAAGGATAAAAAACACCGGTTCTTTCGAGATTTGCCATAGCCACAGCCCCAGCGGTATGAACTACTAATGGCGCGTGAACGTCACTTACCACTTGCAAGGTAGCATCATCGCTTACAGATACGATGACGATATCAGCATCTATGGTTTTTGGAAACTCTCTACCGTACCATTGCAGCTCGCAGGTCGGTTGCAGCGCATTGTGAAGATGGCTCCCGAGATTTCCTTTACCAATGATGGCTACTTTCACGATCTGCGTATTCTAGTAAACATTGCAATCACAGTACCTATGGCCATCAAGATAGATCCGAGCCACAATAGATTAATCCATGGAAATACTTCAGCCTTGACCAAAATGAATGGCTCTTCAGCTTCGACATGTTCACTAGCTGTAATTACAGGTTTGTTTGTTTCGTAATTGATGCGTTCAAACCTAAACTTCAATCCCAGGGATTCGATTTCAGCATCTACATGGCTGGCTTCATCACCTTGAACAGCATAGATTGGCATTACTTTGAAGACGCTGTCTTCCATAGTAGTTACTTTAAGTCCAGCGCCTAGTACTGCATAATCGAAACCCCCTTCGCTTCTTCCTGGCGCCTCTACAACCATGGTATCGAGCTGTACTTGGTATTTGCCATAGAGGAAGTGACTTTCACCTTGACTGAGCTCTAGGTCAAATTCGTTTTTCCACTCTTCTTCGCCTTTTTCCTCCATCGTGCGGAGATCAGCGTAGGTAACGTGAGTATATATATCTCTGCCGATGAAGTGCTTTGTAGAAGGTTCTGCAACGTTACCCATGCGTTCATTCAGCTGAATACGTGGCTTCAAATCAAATGTTGAAACCAATTTATCACCCTGTTCTTCGAAGAATTCTAGTACGTAATTTAGATAATAGCCTTCTTCTTCCTGACCCGTCCAGCTCACCCAGTAGTCGCCCATTTGTACGGTATCGCCTTGGTGGATGAGTAAGTTTTCATTGGCAGGAAATTCTTCGTGAATGAAGGTCTTGTTCTGAGAAATGGTGTCTTTGTTGGCATTTGAAACTAATGCACCAGCAATGATTAATCCGAAGCCAACGTGGGCAACTGTCGAGCCTGCAACATTCCAGCTTCCCTTTGCCCAGCGAATGAGGAATTCTAGGTTTCCAACGATCGCATAATAAGAGGTCCACAGTAGAAGAATATACATAGGGTTCCACATACTCAAGGCCCATGCACTTAAACCGGTGAGTACCGTGGTCAGCACTAAGGTTAAGATCTGTCGTTGGAAGAACATCTTGGTAGATGTGCGGTGGTAGGAAAGGAATTGGCCCACACCAATCAATAGAACAATAATGATCGCGAAAGGCACCTGGATGGCATTATAATGTTCGATGGGGTCGCTTAAAACCTTGTCTTGATTGTACAAATGCATAAATCCTTCCGGGCCAAAGAGCTGATTGAATACGGGGTAGGAGGTGCTCAGTGTGATCTGAAGTCCACTGATGAGTAAGGTAAGCGCTCCAATGAACATCCAGAACTCGCGACTGTCCATTCTATCTTCTTTTTCCTTCTTAGGTAATCCCTTATAACGGAACAAAAGCAATGCAATGGATCCGATGGTAAAGAACAAGAGGTAAATGAGCAATTGACCGCTCAAACCTAGGTCCACAAACGCGTGTACCGAGCTGTCGCCAAGAACACCTGATCGGGTTAGGAAGGTAGAGTAGAGTACTAGTAAAAACGTCAGGATTAGCATGAATAGAGCCGATGGAATGACGCCGCCTTTGTTTCTTTGGACCAGGAGCAAGTGTGCACCTGCGGCCATCGTGAGCCACGGAACTAAAGAGGTGTTTTCTACTGGATCCCAAGCCCAGAAGCCGCCAAAACTCAATGCTTCATAGGCCCATGCGCCGCCCATGAGAATACCCACTCCAAGAATGCCCACAGAGAAGAAGCTCCAAATCAGGGCGTTGTTGATCCAGCTTTTGTAGTCTTTTCTTAAAAGTCCTGCAATGGCATAACTGAAGGGCACTAGGGTAGAAGCAAAGCCCAAGAAAAGGGTAGGCGGGTGAATGGTCATCCAATAATTTTGCAACAGCGGATTCAATCCTGAGCCGTCTGTAAAATTTGGGAAACGAGTCAGGTAATCACTGAATTGGGTCCACGGTAAACCGATGTTGTCCTGTAGTTCACGAACCAAAATGAATGGACTGTAACCAATGTGCATATCTCCGACATATACGCCGAGTATCATACTCACTAAGAAGGCTTGAACAGCAGCGAATACTCCTACCACGGGGCCTTCAAAGGCTTTGGCGGAATAGGTGAGGATGTAACCTAACACTGCATTCCAGAACATCCACAACAAGAATGAACCTTCTTGGCCTTCCCAGAATGCTGAGAACAAGTAACGCGCCGGTAGATCGAGGGAAGTGTGTTTCCAGACATAGTCAAACTCGAAATAATGGTTGGCCATGATGAAAAATAAGGTACCTATAAGTCCAAACAAGGATATTGCATGCACCCTAAATGCGATACGCCCCAGTCTTTTCCAGTCGTCGCCTTTGAAGTAATAAGCCACAGTAGAGAGTAGCGCCATAGTGAAGGCTAAGGCAGTGAGCCCTCTGCCGAGGTTAGCGGCCCAAAGGTGTTCGTCTACGTATTCCATAGATGGTTATTTGTAAATCTTGTCCGAGTCTACCTCGTTCTGTTCGTTGTATTTCGATGGACACTTCATCAGGATATCCGTGGCGATAAAGGCACTATCAGTGGCATAACCTGTCATGGTGATTTCTTCGGAACGTTCGAAATCCTGTGGCTTAGGTTGGTTGTAGATTACTCTGCTAGAGTTTCCCTTTTTATCTCTTGCCGTAAATGCAAATTGTGCGGTTTTAGGATTGAAGTCCATGCTTTCCTCAAGATCAAGGTATCCGATAACCGTAGTTTTTTCTCCGTTCAATGCGGTTGCATCGCTAAAGCTGCTGTAGGTCGAACTGTTCCCTAAGCGCACAAGTGTATAGCCTATCAATACAGCAATGGCTATGATGATGGCAATCTGACTATTTTTCATCTTCTAGTGCACTGATTTTACGATCCATACGGTACAAGTAACCTGCTAGTCCAAGGAAAATAATTGCAATGACAGCCACAACGACATAAATTTTGCCTTCGGTATACATGACATTTTCTGTCTGCGCGAGCGCTTGAAAAGGTACTAATGCTGCAAAAAGGTATGCTAAATTCTTCATGATTGACTCAAGTTCTTAATTCTGTAACGCAATGAAGCGATCCATGTTCCCACCAATATCCAGCCAATGACTGCTGGGTAAAAGATCATTCTTAAGCGGTTGTCCAAATCGTAGGAGTTAAATCCAGGATTTCCGCCATTACCAGGATGTAGGCTGTCTGTCATTCTTGGTAGTATTCCAATGAAAACAATCATCATGACAAACGCGAATATGTTGTATACGGCACTAATACGTGCCTTCTTACGAGGTTCTTCTATGCCGTTGCGCAGCACGAAGTATGCGAGGTAAATGAGTATGGTGATCGCACTACCGTTGAGCTTTGGGTCATTTGTCCACCAAGCACCCCAGGTAAATTTAGCCCACATCATTCCAGTGAATAGCCCTAGAAAAGCGAAGAGCATCCCAGTTTCAGCTAAGCTTTCACTTCTGCGGTCCTTATGGAGATTATCGCCCCTTAAAAACCCTACGGCATTGCCGAAACTTCCAGCCATCATTCCTACCATTGCGAACCACATGCTCACGTGGTAAAACAGATTTCGAATGCTCTGTTCAATGATTGGTAAATCTGGAACGCTCGTTAGTAATCCATAAACCAAAGAATACAGTACTAACGCAACTCCAAGTGCTTTGTAAATACGTCCAGTCATTAGGTGTTTTTAATCCTGCCAAAGATAAGGAAAGAGGAGGTAGGCAAGAAGCCCAATTGCGATATCTAACGCGAATAATGAGCCAACCAATTCATACACTTCTTCAAGGGGCGCTCCAACCATTGCCTGAATATTAATCGCACTGACAATTTTGAGGACAGGAAGTGTTAAAGGAATAGCTAGAATACTGCTTAAAGTCGCATTTCCACCACTGCGTTCTGCAATCCCATTGGCCAAGGTTAAAATGGCACTAAACCCAACGCAGCCAAGTGCTAGTCCCAAGCCAAAGACGCCTGGATTATAAACACTATTTCCGTAGAACAGACTAAATAGAGCCCAAGCCACCGCTGAAAGCAAGAGCATGTAGAGGCTGTTATAAATGAGCTTGGCAATGATGGTCGTTTTCGGTCCGGCTATGGTTTGGTAATAATAGAAGTAGTCGCCGCTTTCAAATTCAAAACTTCGGCTTGCTTGGTTAATCGCGCCAAAGAAAACTACGATCCACAACAATGTATTCCACGTCGTGTCAGAAGCATTTTGACCACCAAGTAAATAGATGAGATAGGTAATGCCTACAAGGTAGAGCCCTAGAGAGAAAATCGCATTGGAATTTCTCAATTCTTGTTGCGCAAAACGTCGAATGAGTGGACCTATTTTCGCCATCTTAAAATTTATTGAAACAAAGTTACAACAAACATTAGTGGTCAATTCTTGTTCTAACCTAGAAATTGAAATTCTTAATAGATATGAAGTACCTCTTGTTTAGCATTGCATTAATTGCCTGTGCCAACGAACCTATCTCTAAAAAAGAAACTGCTTTGGCAGTTGAAACAACTACTAAACCAATGGAATTGATAAGCTTTTATGATCTTAGTTCCACCACTATTGACGGTGCCAATTTTTCTTTTAGTGCTTTGAAAGGCAAGCGTGTATTAATCGTCAATGTTGCCTCGAAATGTGGGTACACTCCACAATACGAAGAATTGCAACAATTGCACGAGCGCTACGGCGGTGAAAATTTTGTCATTCTTGGGTTCCCAGCGAATGATTTCGGATTCCAAGAGCCGGGAGGCGAAGCACAAATAAAGAGTTTTTGTTCCAAAAACTATGGCGTTTCGTTCCAAATGATGAGCAAGGTAAAAACTAATAAAAGTCGCGGTCATGAAGTATACCAGTGGTTGTGTAACAAAGCCTTGAACGGAGTGGATGATGCCAAAGTGAGTTGGAACTTCAACAAGTTCTTGATTGATGAAAATGGCAACTGGGTGGCTCATTATGAGAGTCGTATGGATCCAATGAGCGCAGAAATCACGAACTTCGCAGCAGGTAAAAAACTGCTATGAAAATAAATGTCCTTGCTTTTGGTGCACATCCTGACGATGTTGAGTTGGGCGCTGGAGGTATTTTAGCCACGCATGCCATGCGTGGTTTAACCACGGGTATTGTTGATTTATCAAGGGGTGAAATGGGTACTAGAGGTACCCCTGAACTCAGAGATGAAGAAGCGAAAGACGCAGCCGCCATATTAGGTTGTAGTGTGCGTTTGAATCTAGAAATGCCCGACGGTCGTATTGACTATTCGCACGAAAGTCAGCTAGAGGTAGTGCGTATTCTGCGCAAATACCAACCTGATATCGTTTTGATGAATGCGCCTACGGATAGGCACCCTGATCATGGAAGAGCTTCAAGATTGGTTGAAGAGGCCTGCTTCCTTTCTGGTCTGCATAAAATTGTCATTCATGATGGGGACACAGCGTTAGAACCTTGGCGTCCTAAGACTATGTATAAATACCTCCAATTCTACAATTTAGAACCACAGGTTGTCGTAGATATTAGCGAAGGTTTTGAAAAGAAAATGGCATCAATTAAGGCGCATAAAAGCCAATTTTTTGACCCAAATAGTACGGAGCCTAAGACAGTAATTGCGAGCGAAAGCTTCTTTAAGTCGGTCATTGCACGTGCGCAAGATTGGGGTAGAGTGATCGGTGCTTCGTATGCAGAGCCCTTAATTTCTGTGCGTCATATTGGGGTAAAAAATCTTGAAGATTTACAATAGTTTTTTTGTTAGATTTGTCCTACACACAATTTAACTTTTAACTATGAAACCAAAGGCTTTGGTAGAGCACATCCGTGCAAATCAGAACAATAACAAGACACTAAAATCCCTATTTGCTTCACAATTTCTGGGCAAACTTTCTGAACAAGAATTGGCAGGAATGAAGAAGAGTATTGAAAAGGAAATTGCAAACCGTCAGCAAGCTGTAGTTGATGAAAAAATTGCTTTCTTACAATCATTAGGTTATAAGGTGGAGAAATAACATCCCATTCTTACAGCAAAAAAAAATCCCTTGTGCCGTCGGCGCAGGGGATTTTTTATATCGAACTATACTGCTGTTAATCTCGCAGTAGTGAGAAGTAGTATGCAAGCTGTGCCATGGAAGCTAATGCGGCCACTAAATAAGTTCGGGCAGCCCAGCTCAAAGCGTCGTTTGCTTTGTCGTGCTCTTGTGCTGTAATCATGCCTTTGTCAGTGAGCCAGGCCAGAGCACGGTTGGATGCATCGTATTCAACGGGTAATGTCACAAGTGTAAACGCGGTAATTGCCATCTGTGCCGCAATTAATAGCCAGATGGCTGTGTTGACACCGAAGATGCCCAAGAAACCGACTCCAAGAATCATAGACCAGATTACGATATTCATGATGCGGCTGCTAAACTGAACCATAGGTACCAGTTGTGAGCGCATCTCCAACCATTTGTAACCCTTGGCGTGTTGTACCGCATGGCCAACTTCGTGTGCTGCTACAGCTGCGGCAGCAACACTGCGTCCAGAGTAGACCTCCGGACTAAGGTTTACCGTTTTATTTGCAGGGTTGTAGTGGTCGGTTAATTTTCCTGCTACGCTTTCGATACGGACATCATAAATGGAATGATCTTCGAGCATTTTCTGGGCGATTTCAGCACCGGACATACCATTACTCAAGGCCTCTTTTGAGTACTTCTTAAATTTCGACTTTAGGCGTTGCTGAACGATTAAGCCGATAATGACAAATAGGATGATGATTCCGAACATAAGGTTGTTATAAAGTTTTCGTTATAATCATAGACCAAAACATGTGCCGCCGCGCGAATCCATGTAACTTTGGCATAAAACCATATAAAGATGACAAAAAAGCCTCTAATTCTCATCACAAACGATGACAGTATTTCCGCTCCGGGCATCAAAGTCTTGACAGAAATTGCCAATGACTTCGGTGAAGTTTGGGTAGTAGCGCCTGATGGACCCATGAGCGGTAAAGGACATGCTATTTCTTTGGATGTCAGTTTGAGAGTATCAGAGGTAAAAAGCGAAGGGCCGCAAAAAGAGTTTAAGGTGAGCGGAACACCTGCGGATTGCGTTAAGCTTGCTATTAATAAAGTCATGCCACGCCGTCCGGATTTGATTCTAAGCGGTATTAACCACGGTTCTAACGCTTCCGTAAACGTCATCTATAGCGGTACCATGAGTGCGGCAGTAGAAGGTGCTTTAGAACGCATCCCCGCCATAGGCTTTAGTTTGTGTGAGCACAGTTGGGAAGCCAGCTTTGAGGCTTCTAAGCCTGCAATACGTAAGATTATCCAGCAAGTCATCGACAATGGTCTAGCCACAGGTACATGTCTAAACGTTAATATTCCAGAGAATGCCAAAGCTCCTTACAGAGGCATTCGAGTATGTCGCATGGCTATAGGTAATTGGGAAGAGGAATTTGACGAGCGCGTCGATCCATTCGGCCGCCCGTATTTCTGGCTTACCGGGAAGTTCGTCAACTACGATAACGGCGATGATACAGACATCGCTGCTTTAGACGAAGGTTTTATTACTGTAGTGCCTATTACTGTTGATTTGACTGCTCATCACGCGGTGGCCGCCCTAAACCAATGGAATTTTGAAGACTAGAAGAATTATCGATTATTTCGCCGGCTTTATCGTTGGCATAGGTGCACCTGTTTTTAGCATTGCTATAGCCTTAGATAATTATCCGATGCTCGCGGACGTAGGTGACCTTGGCAATCCTGCTTGGCGATTGGTGGTAATGCGCGCCATCACCTTTGGTGTGATTATCAATGCCATTCTGTTTTTTACGGCTATAAATTTTGAAAAAGACCGCGTAGCTCGTGGGATACTTTTGAGCTGTTTACCGAGTGTAGCAGCAATCATTCTGTTTCAATTCATTCTGAGGTAATGAGGGTATTCTGGATAGCAGGAGAGCCCTCAGGCGATATTCAAGCGGCAGCTTTAGTACACGCTTTGAAAGATGCTGTTCCAGAAGTAGATCAAGCAGGGTGGGGAGGTACGCACATGTCAAAAGCGGGCATGAAACAGCTTTTTGATCTGCCGGGTAAGCCGCTCATGGGATTCGTCGAGGTTGTTTTAAAGGCAACTACCATTTACCGACAGGTACAAGCCGTAAAACAAGATATTACTGCATTTCAGCCGCAAGTACTGATCCTGGTGGATTACGCAGGATTTAACCTGCGTATTACCAAATGGGCGAAGTCTCAAGGCATTCAGGTGGTGTATTACATTCCACCAAAGATTTGGGCTTGGAAGGAGAGCAGGTTAAAACCACTGACCCAATACAGCGATGCTATTTTAAGCATATTGCCTTTTGAAGAACATTGGTACGCAGCTAGAGGCCACGAAGTACACTACGTAGGAAATCCATTACTGCTTAAGTACGCCAATGAGAATATGTACGAAGAGGGAAGTAAGAAAGTTTTACTTCTTCCGGGTTCTCGCATGCAAGAAATTAAGCGCTTGATGCCCGAGTTTATTGCGTTGGCTCAAGCACTTTCAGAACATCGTTTTCATGTGGTACGGGCGGCCTCAGTGCGAGAAAGCTGGCCCTACAGGCAACTTCCGGGCAACCTTATTGTTGAAGACTGTTCGCTCGTAGAGGCAGCGGTAGGATCGGAATATGCCTTGACCTGTAGTGGTACGGCATCGTTAGAAATTGCACTTTTAGGCATTCCACAATCTGTGGTTTATAAAGCCAATTCTATTTCCTTGGCTATCGCCAGGAAATTGGTCAAGGTGGACTATTTCTCCTTACCGAATCTTATCATGGATGAGCCCATGGTACCAGAATTTTTACAGGAGCAAGTTCATCTCGAGCAACTAAAGTCTTTGGTTATCATTGGTGGGGAGCAGCAGCTGTACGATATGGCGCGACTTCGCAAAAGAATGGGTGCACGAAACCTTGCTCAAGATGCGGTACCGCGTATTTTAGCCGTATTAAACGACTAGAATGAGGAGAATTTTCGCGCTTTATTTTTCGCTTATTGTAAGCATGGCCTCCGGTCAGAAGTACGCGTCATATGCCTCTGGGCCTAGAGTTCTAACGTTCGCGGATGTAGAATACGGCCGGCTTCAGTTGAAGGTGAAATCTGGTACGTATACATTAACAGCCTACAGGCCGGATAGCACATTCACCATGGACTATGGAGAGGATGATGTGCACCCGCTGTACACTTTCCGCGGCGATTTGAGGCTGAACAGAGCAGGGTGTGATTCCATTGTATTCACCACCAGCGATACTATCGAGATGCGGGCTTGGCGCGGGAAGAATTGGACCCCAACAAGACCCTATCTAGGAAAAGTTACGATTCGCCCTAACCTCATTTACTTAGAGACCATAGTGAAGATCCCTGTGGAGCCGTACATCGCCGGTGTGGTTGAAGCAGAAGTCGGCATGTCGGCAGAACCTGAATACCATAAGGCGCAGGCTGTTCTAGCGCGAACTTGGCTCGTCACGAATATGGGCAAGCACAAAAAAGAAGGCTACCACATCAAAGACGACCAGAGTTCTCAGGCGTTTAAAGGCGTGCCACACGGAAAACATGCTACCGTTATATCAGAGGCGGTGGCCCAGACTAAGGATACGATAGCAACCTACAGCGGTAAACCAATTATTGGCTTTTACCACAGCAACAGTGGGGGACAGACGGTGCTTCCACAAGACGTTTGGTCTCAGGAATTACCCTATTGCAGGGCCGTGTTTGATCCATTTAGCAAGAAGGAGAGCAAGTACCGATGGACGAAGGATATCTCTCTGTCCTACTGGAAAGCCTACTTTAATATTGCCGAGGATGTTGATTGGAGCGCCTTTTTCAGTGAGTTACCAGAAGCTCGTCAAACGCACTATACCATAGGCGATCAGACTTTTAAACTTGAGACTTTACGTCGTCATTTTAAACTGCGCAGTACCTACTTTACAGCAAGTGTAGTGGGTGATATTGTTCATCTTGAAGGCTACGGATTTGGTCATGGCGTGGGTATGGCTCAGCAGGGCGCGATGCGCATGGCAGTGGGCGGATTCCAGTGGAAAGAAATTCTCGATTTCTATTTCCAAAAGCTCACCTTCGAGCCGGTTCAAAACTTTTAGTTTTCCACATTCTTAGGGTGTAAGTAGCGCATGTGCCAGCTTAATAAGCATGGTTCTACGCGCGCTTTTCTTTACCTGTATGTTCAGTGCTCTGCACCAGAGTTGGGGTGTGGATCTCACTATTTTATTGGGAGCCTTGCTTTTCCCGCGTTCTTGGCGGTCTTTCTTGAAGGATTTACAGGTAGTGGCGATAGCTGTCGTTCTGCTGTACCTGCTCATGCGTTTTGAAAACTGGAGGTATTGGTATCCTGTAACTCTGCCTAGCGAATTCAGTACTTCCGTAAATCAGCTTACAAATACTTTTGGCACACGCATTCAGCTGGCTATTAATGCGCAATACGGTGGTTTTTTAAAGGCAGTATTGCTTGCAGATAAGAGCGATTTACCAGCATCTACATTGACCGTTTTTCGTGATTTAGGCATCTCGCATGTGCTCGCTGTCAGTGGATTCCATATTGGCTTTTGGGTGATGCTGCTTCGCCCTTTATTTAGTTGGGGACGCAGTCCAAAAGGAAAGGTAGTGGCGCACGTTTGTCAATGCATGCTGCTGTTCGTTTATGCGCACATGGTGGGGGCGAGCCCATCTGTATTGAGAGCGGTGTGGATGTATTCACTGGCAAGGCTGGCCACCTTACAACAATGGCGCGTCCCTTCACTGCATTTTCCTATGATCGTTGCAATAGGGCATTATTTTATCAACCCCGCAGCACCTAGTACTTTGTCGTTTCAGCTAAGCTATACGGCAGTATTTGCCATTTTGCTCGCACTACGCAAAGGCAAGGGAGAACAGCTCATTCTGCATTACAGTTACCGGCGTATCCGTAAGAAAGGGAGTTGGTTTTTTGTGCCGATTCAGATTTCACTGGCCGCTTGGTCGGCAACATTACCTATAGTACAAGGGGCCTTCGGTGGTTCTAGTCCTTATTTCCTTGCTGGAAATCTTTTGGTCGTTCCGCTCATAACCCTGATGATTTGGGCATGTGTTCCACTGCTTGTTTTTGCCAGCCTTCTGCCACAGGAAGTTCTCGACCTCTATGAAACGGTTTGGCTTTCGCTTATGAGCGCAGCCGAGCATTTGCTATTTGTTTTGAAGGAGCTTGGCTAAGCGTACCGTTAGGTCTTCCTTCTGGACCTTCTCGAAGTCTCCGTCGTAGAAAATGTGGATGTTGCCTGTTTCTTCACTAACGGTTACCGCCAACGCATCGGTTCTTTCTGAAATACCGGCTGCTGCGCGGTGTCTGAGGCCGAAGCGGGCGGGTAGCTCGCTGCGCTCCGAAAGGGGGAGTACGGTCCCGGCCGCAATGATGGTGCCGCCTTCAACGATGGTTGCTCCATCGTGCAAGGGTGCGTTTTTGAAGAAGATGCTTTCCAAGAGTATTTTACTGAGATCTGCATTCATCGGTGAACCGGAGGATGCAAAGGAGCCTAGTGGGTCAGTGCGTTTGATTACGAGAAGCGCTCCAGTTTTTGTGGCGGCCAATTCCACCATGGCGCTCACCATAGCATCTACATTGAGCTTAGAAGCATCGTTAGTTGTCCCATATTTCAGTAAGTTTTTTATTCCTTTTCGGCGAGTAAATGTTGCCGAGCCTACAACGAGAAGAAACTTTCGGATTTCTTGTTGAAAGACGATAATCAAGATGATGAGTCCCGCGCCCATGAAAGAACCAAGTAGCTCACTTAGAAGTTTCATTTCAAGAAATTGAACGAGTAAATACAATAAGTATATAGCGACCATACCTAGAAGGATACGAATTGCTGCAGTACCCTTAAGTAATCTATAAATCTGGTACAGCAAGAAAGCTGTAATTATAATGTCTAGAGCTTGAATTACTCCGAAGTTTAACGCTCCCATGGGTAGAGTAGGTGGTGGACGCCTTCCGGCATCAATTCGTTAAACAAGGTAATGGTTTCCATCGCTTCTTTCACATCGTGCACGCGTAAGATGTTACTTCCCTGCAGGAGTGCGGCCATGTGTAATGCGGTTGTGCCGTTGAGGCTTTCATAGGCTGTCGTACCCAAAGCTTTGTAGATCATACTCTTTCTACTCACACCGGCAAGGATTGGGCGGCCCAACAGTTGGAAGGCATGGAGCTCGCGCAAGAGCTGGTAGTTGTGTTCGAGAGTTTTCCCAAATCCAAAGCCTACATCGACAATGGTGTCGTGGATGCCCATGGCGTGTAGCTTGGGTAATTTTTCGCTGAAGAACTTGACGATGTCTTGTGTGACGTGCTCGTAGGTGGGGTTGATTTGCATGGTGCTTGGATCGCCCTGCATGTGCATGATGATGTAGGGGACTTGGAGTTTGGCAACTACCTCGTACATACGCTTGTCCAAATTTCCGCCACTGATGTCGTTGACTATGTGCGCGCCTGCACCAACAGCTTTTTCCGCCACGCTTGCGCGAAAGGTATCGACTGAAATGAATGTACCCGGATGTTTATCTACCACGGCGCGCACAGCAGGAATGACGCTTTTTAGGCGCTGCCATTCTTCTTCTTGAGAAACAGCATCTGCACCAGGACGTGATGAATATCCACCAATATCAATGATTTTCGCACCGTCGACAATCATCTCTTCCGCGCGCTGAGCGGCCTTTTCAGCGTTGGAGAATCGGCTCCCTTCAAAGAAAGAATCTGGGGTGATATTCAATATACCCATGACCCACGGTGTGGATAAGGTGTGAATTGTCCCTTCGACCTTTAGCAAAAACTCCGGCATTGTTCTTCGTATCTTCGTTCTAGAAGCAAAGCTAACAAATGAATACAGCTGAACAATTCGATGCCGTGCTTTCTAAATGCCACGGACTTTTTGAGAAAAAAGGAAAAGATTACGGCACGGCCTGGCGCATTTTGCGTTTGCCGTCGTTGACCGATCAAATATTTATCAAAGCACAACGCCTGCGTAGCATTGAGCAAAAGGGCGAACAATTGGTGGACGATCCGCTTGAGGGAGAGTTTATTGGCATCTTGAATTACAGCATCATGGCGTTGATCCAGCTGGATAAGGGCATTGCAGAACAACCCGATATGGATTGGGAAGAAGCTTCTGCGGCGTACTTAGAAAAGGCCAATGAAGCGAAGGAGCTGATGCTCAAGAAGAATCACGACTACGGTGAGGCATGGCGAGATATGCGCGTTTCAAGCTTTACCGACCTGATCATCCAGAAACTCTTGCGCGTAAAGCAGATTGAAAACAATCAGGGTAAGACGCTGGTGAGCGAAGGCTTGGATGCGAACTACTTAGATATGATCAATTACAGTGTTTTCGCGTTAATTAAGTTCATGGAAAAAGCGGCGTAACATGATGAAATCATTCCTGACCCGAATCGCACAAGTACTTGTAGGTGGACTGTTTATTTTCTCCGGATTGGTGAAGATGAACGATCCAGTAGGATTTAGTTTCAAGCTGGAGGAGTACTTCAGCGAAGAAGTACTAAACCTTCCCATCTTCGAACCGTTGGCATTGCCGCTTGCCATTATTTTGGTAGCGGTTGAGGTGCTTTTAGGTTTAGCGCTGTTACTAGGTCTTTGGAAGCGAGCGGTTCTTCTATTGCTCAGTGGAATGATTGGGTTCTTTACATTCTTGACTTTTTGGAGTGCATATTTCAATCAAGTAACCGATTGTGGTTGCTTCGGCGATGCCATTCCTTTGACGCCGTGGGAGTCATTTTATAAGGATGTTGTCCTTTGTGGGCTCATTTTGATCCTTTGGTGGGGTGAAAAGCAAATTTTTAGCAGCGTTCCAAAAATCACATCGTATGCCTTAATGGCCTTTGGATTGGGCTTTAGTATAGTATTTACCTACCAAGTGATGAATCACCTGCCTTCGCGTGATTTTCGTCCATACGCAGAAGGTTTAAGTATCATCGAAGGCATGAAGCCGGCAGAAGAGCTTGGCTTGGAGCCCCCGAAATATGAGGTTATTTATACCATGCAGAATGAGGCAGGTGAAATGACGGAGATCACTTCAACGGAGTACATCAGCGAGAAGTGGTGGGAGAAAACCGAGTGGACCATGCTGAGCGAGCTTAGTAAAACGGTTAAGGTTGCAGAAGGGTATGAGCCGCCGGTGCATGACTTTAGTATCATGAACGATTATGGCGATATCACGGACAGTATTTTGGCTTTGGATGAGGTTTGGCTGTTGGTGGCTTATAACCACGCGAAGACTTCGGAGAAAGGATGGGGCAATGTTTTGCCGACCCTTGAGAAGCTTGCAGATCAGGGTACGCCGTACATTGTACTCAGTGCTTCAATGCCGGAAGATTTTGCTAGCTACGGTTTGACAAATCAAACGCCGTTTGCTTTTACGGATGAAACAACTCTGAAGACCATGGTGCGCTCTAATCCTGGATGGGTCGTTCTGAATAAAGGCAGTGTGGTGAAAAAATTCCATCACAACGACAGTCCGAGATAATGGCATTTGCAGGGCGAAAAATAGCATTGGCTTTATTCACCCTTTGGGGGGTGGCCACGCTTGTTTTCTTCCTGTTTACCATCGTGCCAGGCGACAGTGCCCAAATGATGCTGGGCAAGCGAGAAGACCCTGAGGCCCTCGCTGCAGTTCGTGCGAAATACGGCTTGGATAAGCCGGTGGCCGTTCAATACGTGAACTACTTGGGCAGAATACTTCCCTTCGATACAAGTGATGGGTTTTCCTTTTCGGCACCAGATTTAGGCGAAAGTTTCCAGCGACAGGGCCAATCTGTTCGTGGGCTTATCGCTGCAACCTTTCCCAATACAGCGCTACTTGCCGCTACTTCGATTGGCTTCGCGGTACTGTTGGGTATGTTTTTAGGTGCCATTGCTGCTTACAACGAGGGCAGTTGGATAGATCATACACTGACGACTTTGAGTTCTTTGGGTATGAGTTTGCCGTCTTTCTTTACGGCAGTGTTACTCGCATGGGTTTTCGCTTACTTATTAGGTCCGTGGACGGGGCTTAGCTTGACCGGTTCCTTGTACGAGGTGGACGACTACAGCGGTGAGCGCTACCTACAGCTTAGAAATTTGATACTCCCGGCGCTAACGCTTGGAATACGTCCTGTTGGAGTCATTGTACAATTGACCCGTAAAAGCATCTTGGACGTAGGGGCGATGGACTTTGTGCGTACTGCGCGGGCAAAAGGAATTCCGGAAGGCCGCGTACTTTTGCGCCACATTCTTCCTGTGGCCAGCAACCCTATTATTACCACTGTTAGTGGATGGTTCGCTTCCTTGCTCGCAGGTGCCGTTTTCGTTGAAATTATTTTTGGTTGGAACGGTATGGGGAAACTGTTGGTTGAAGCATTAAATACACGAGATTTGCCGGTGACAATGGGATGCGTTTTGGTCATTGCCGCCATCTTTGTCATCATCACCACCTTGGTGGATATAGCATACGCCATTTTGGACCCTAGGGTTCGGGCAGAATTATTTTAAAACGACACATCAAAAACAACACAATAATGAGACGTAGAATCGTAGCAGGAAACTGGAAAATGAATACTACTTACGCGGAAGCGATGGAATTGGTCGATGGACTAAAGGCATCTTTGACGGAAGAAGTAGTGGGTGAAACTGGTGTGATCATCACGCCGCCTGCATTGTATTTAAGCGATGTAGTGGGTGCATTGGTGGACAACGAGTACATCGCAGTTGCTGCACAAAACGTACACGAGAAAGACAGCGGTGCCTATACTGGAGAAATTAGCGCTCCAATGCTAGCGAGCATGGATCTTGATGCAGTAATCATCGGCCACAGCGAGCGCCGTCAGTACTTTGGCGAAACAAACGAGAGCTGTAAGATGAAGATCGAGCAGTCTTTGAATAATGAATTGGCCGCCATTTACTGTATTGGTGAAACATTGGAAGAGCGTAAAAGCGGGGCGTTTATGGATGTCATCCTAAAGCAATGTGCTGAAGGTCTTGAAGGCTTCATCGCTGAAGACATGGATAACATCATTTTGGCATACGAGCCAGTTTGGGCTATTGGTACTGGCGAGGTGGCGACACCAGAGCAAGCGCAAGAGGTACATGCAGGCATCCGTGCTTGGCTCACCGAGCGCTTTGATGCAGAGACTGCTGAGAATGTTACTGTGCTTTATGGTGGTTCGTGTAAGCCAGGTAATGCTGCTGAACTCTTCGCGCAGCCAGATATCGACGGTGGTTTGATTGGTGGTGCTTCATTGAAAGCAGAAGATTTTACAGCGATCATTGCTGCTAGAACAAACGCATAATCCATGTCGGATACGCCTATTTATATTGAAGTTGCGGTAAAGGTTCAACCACTTGAACCATTCCGCGACATTTTTATTGCCCAACTAGGTACCTTAGGCTTTGAAAGCTTTTCAGAGACCGCAGAAGGCTTTGAGGCCTACATCATCAAAGAAGATTACGTTGAGGCTTCTGTGAAGGGAGCACTCCTTTGGGAGGGTGTGCAAACGAGTTTTGCTACCCAGGAAATCGAACAGGTCAATTGGAACGCAGAATGGGAAAACAACTTCGATCCTATTGAGGTTGATGGACGCGTGTACATTCGAGCACCCTTCCACGAAGAGAAACAAGGCTTTGAGTATCCAATGCTCATAGAGCCGAAAATGTCCTTTGGTACAGGACACCACCAGACTACGCACATGATGATCCAATGGCTGCTAGAAACTGACACTACAGGTCACGAAGTGCTTGATATGGGCTGTGGTACTGGTATCTTAGGAATTCTTGCGGATATGCGCGGTGCTTCGAGGGTGCACGGTATTGATATAGATACATGGTGTATTGAAAATACCCTGGAAAATGCCGAGCGCAACCAAAGCAAAATGACCGCTGATGTTGGCGGTGCAAATGCCATCGAAGGCACCTTTGATACCATTTGTGCCAATATTAATCTAAATGTCCTCCTCGCAGATATGAACGCGTACGTAAGTGCGTTGAAAGAAGGGGGGACAATTTTCTTCAGCGGTTTTTATGAGGAAAACATTTCTACACTTCGTGAATCTGCATCGGCTGCGGGGTTAACTTACATAGGTGTAAAAGAGCGCGAGCAATGGCGCAGTATAAAAATGGTGAAATAATGAGAAAATTCGGATGGCTTATAGCATTGATGCTCTCGCTCCAAATGAGTGCACAGAAGGTCGTCCGCTTTTCAACCATTGATCAGTTCTCGGAAGAGTTCACTTCTCTTATTAAGCTTCCAAAAGAGCGTAAAGCGCTCTTTGCAGATTCATTACTTCCTGATGTAGTCTATGCTATTGACGAAGATTCAGAGAAGGATTGGATTACCCTGTGCAACAACATGCTGCGCAAGCGACTTACCGATCCTGATTCGTGGGAAGACTTATTTCGAATTGCAGCACATATCAATAACAACGAGGAGTATGGTAGCGTGCCTAAGGTAATTGAGCATCTCAATCTATATATCCGCTCTAATCCTTCTTCAAGAACAAAAAATTACCTGTCGCAACTATATGCCAACGTTGTTCTCCATCGTTTTTACGATTATGACCATTTGATATGGAAGGCGCCGTACAGCGAGTGGAGCATGCAGTTCGATCAGAAAGAACTCTACTTTCTCATAGGTCACGGCGACATCATAGGACTTTACCGTAAGGATAGTACCATTATCATGGGTACTTCCGGCCGATTCTATCCGCGTACTGGTCGTCTTGAAGCCAACGGCGGTACGGTCTTCTGGGGCCGCGTAGGAAAATACGAGGATGAATTGTACGGAGAGCTCTCTAATTGGACCCTTGATACACGCCAGGGGTATTTTAAGGCAGATTCTGCAACACTTTTTGCACCTGAACTCTATGACGAGCCCCTCAAAGGAATTTTTGAGGAGCGCTTAAGTGCCCGTGCGCAGCGCAGCGCACAATACCCTCGTTTCGGGAGCTATAAAAATGATTTCCTTCTTCCCAATGTGTACAATGAGGTACATTTCCGCGGTGGGTTAGGAGTCGTAGGTCCCAATTATTATGGGTTATCACCTGATAGTGCTATGGCTAGGGTTCAATTCACGTATAAAAATGATACCATTATAACACTTCGAAGTGGACGATTTCTCTTTCGGGATTCCCTGTTAAGCTCTGGCCGTGTTGAAGTTATCGCACACCTTGGTGAAGACAGTATTTATCATCCTTATTGCGAAATGCGATTTGACCCTCGGTCTGGACAAGTACATGTAATTCGATATAAAACAGGCCTAGGCCTCAGTTCTTGGACAGATTCTTATCACAGTTTGGACATGGATGTTGATCAGCTTATCTGGAACCAAGGCACTCCGAAATTCTCCTTACGTAACCTCAACCTAGGCTCACAACAGGCTGCTGTATTTGAATCCAAGCAATATTTCCGAATCGCCAGGATGGAGCAAATCGCGGGCTTGCAACGAACACACCCTCTTATTGAATTGAAGAATGCGGCGTACGTCTATGGTTACGAAAACATGCCGCTGCGTGAGTTGACCTATGCCTTACGCATGGATCCTGAAAGCGGAGAACGATTCCTTTTTGAAATGGCCATTCAAGGCTTTGTAGAGTTTGATGTGGACGCACAGACCATCTCACTTACCGACAAATTGTTTGAATACTTGGAGAATTGGACCGGCAAACGAGATTATGATGTGATCCAATTCGTTTCTCGCATCGGACAGGGAAGCAATGCACAGATATCCCTTCTCAACTATCAAATGGACATTGCGGGTGTGCAGAGAATCGCGGTTAGTGATTCGCAACAAGTAAACCTTTATCCGCGAGGGGGCAGAATTACCATGAAAAAAGATATGGATTTCACCTTCGACGGACGAATAAATGCCGGTCTCTTCAGTTACTGGGGACAAGGATACACCTTCGATTACCAAGGGTTCCGTGTGGACATGCCACAAATCGATTCCATGCGTTTCAAGGTACGTGAATTCAACCCACCTCCGGGAGAGCGTGCGGCACTTGTAGATGTGCAGACCGTACTTTCCGACCTACAGGGTCAGCTTTTAATCGATAATCCAGATAATAAGAGCTCCAAAGAGTACCACCCTGAGTACCCTATCTTCCAAGCACTTAACAATTCATTTGTATACTACGATGATAAAAAGATTCACGACGGTATTTACGATCGATCGAGATTCTACATGGCCGTTGAACCATTTACCATCGACTCCTTAGACAACACGACTACCGATGGTATCCTATTCGATGCTACCTTCCACAGCGCAGATATTTTCCCAGTCTTCCCGCAGCCGCTGCAAGTAATGCCGGACTATTCGCTTGGGTTTACCACAAATATGCCTGAAACTCCTAATTACAAGGGTAAAGGCCTATTTCAAGGAACGCTCTCTTTATCTGAGCTGGGTCTTCACGCGGATGGTCAGATTTCTTACATCCAAAGCACAACCGTTTGTCCGGACATTCTGATGTTCCCGGATGATGCGAAGGGTAGGGCGACGACTTTTGATATCGAAGAAGGATTTTCGGGGAACGGTTATCCGCAGGCCTCAGGTAGGGACAATCCATTCCATTGGTTCCCGTACAGCGATTATATCGAGGCTGAATCTAAAGCAATTCCCTTTGGTATATATGGCGCAGAGAATGTGGTTACCGAAGGTCAGCTGACCTATGGCACTAGCGGCCTTTTTGGTACAGGAGAACTTCGATATCTCACAGCCAAGCACAACAGCGAAACCGAAGGATATACTTTCTACAGACGTTCGTTTGAAAGCGGCGAACAAGATTTCCGAGTGAAGACTAGAGCTACTGACGAGCAATGGGCCTTCCAGATGTTAGAGAGTTCCGCTCGTGTAGATTTTGACAAGCGTGAAGGGGTCTTTGACAAATTGGACCCGGCAAGCTTTATAGAGTTCCCTGCCAACCAATACATGGCCTACATGGACCATGCAGAATGGCAGATGGACCAAGCCAAGGTGGACATCAAGCACAATACAGATAATGAAGCCTATTTGGTCAGCACCCATCCGCTTCAAGATAGTCTAGACTTCAGTGCTGGATTCGCTCGTTTTGATTTGGCTCCAAGTGTACTCGAAGCCTTCGATGTGCCTGAAATTGATGTAGCGGATGCGCGTATCATACCGGATAGTGGCTATGTGGTGGTACGTATGAATGCGGCCATGGATCCTCTTGAGAATTCAGAGATTATAGCCAATCGCTACTCTAAACTTCACGCCTTCTACGATGCAACCACAAGAATTAGAGGGCATTATCGCTACACCGCACACGGTATGTACGATTACCTTGATGAAGAAGGCTCTACATGGCCTATAGAGTTTGAGAGCATTAAGCCCGATACAGCCGGTATGACCATTGGTCTCGCAGAAATTGAAGAAAAGGACGACTTCTTCTTGAGTCCGTATTTCGGGTATCGAGGAAAAGTGCAGCTTGAAGCAGATCAGGAGCCTATGTTCTTCAAAGGCTCAATACTCATCCAAAACGATTGTAAGAACCTACAGACCACTTGGTTTGACATTGCCAGCTACATTGATCCCACGGACATCGTGATTGAACTACCTGAAAATGACCCTCTGCAACTTCGCGATAATACGTTTAATGGCATCTACATCTCTCAAGACAGCTTGGGCGGGCACAGTAACTTCTTATCTAAATACGCAGATCGTGCGGATATAGAGCTGCTTTCAGCTACAGGTGTATTGTTCTATGACAACCAGGAACTAGGTTATGTAATTACTACGTACGAAAAACTTAGGGATAATTCTGTGCCGGATCCGTATTTGGTATTCCATAATTACGATTGTGACCTCTATGCGACAGGGCCTATTAATGTTCTGAAAAACTCTGGAGGTCTAACCATGGCAATGGCTGGTGAAGTACGTCACGATCTGGATAAGGACGACGTAAGTATTGACGCAGTGTGGACTCTAGATGCTCCGGTAGACAAGGACGCGTGGGAGTTGGTAGGTGGTTTATTCTCAGACGGATCGGGAACCTTGAGAAGTGACGATGAAGCTTACGTACAGGGTATTTATGGCCTCCTAGGTCAAAAGGCAGGATCTAAGTTTTTGAATGAATTAAGTCCTATTGAAGCCGATAGCCGATTCCCAAAAGAACTCCGTCAAAGCCTCGTAATGAGTGGTATAAACCTGGAATACAGCGGACGCTATAAAAGTTTTAGAAGCGACGGTAAAGCCTTTATTCAAAACATCTATAACGTTCCGATTTTTGCTGAGGTAGATTGTTTGGTGGAAATCAAGGAGCGCCGTAGAGGCAGTGAGATTACTCTTTACTTGGACAACGGTACAGACTTCTTCTATATCGCATTCAAAGGAACTGTAATGAGTTTACGCAGTAGCGACGAAGAGTTTAATGCAAGCATTTTAGCCAAGGATCCTAAGGACCGTAGCGTTGCCGCAAAGGGCGACCAGCCAGCGTTTACTTACAATCTAGCGGGTAAAGGGAAAATCATGCTCCTCAAGCGTAGATTCGGCATCAAGGAGTCTTAGTTAGTTCGTTTAAAAAAGTAGTAGAGGTACTGTGTTTTTATCTCGATTTAGGTCTTATTTTTACAGCATGAGCACTCAAGAAAAATACCAGCCTAGTCACGATTCTATCGTGTTAAAGGAACAGTCCTTGGTCCTGTTTAACGACCAAGAGAACTCGTTTGACTTTGTGATTGAAGTGTTATGTACGGTATGTGACCACACCGAGGAACAGGCTGAGCAATGTGCTTGGATTACGCACTATAAAGGCAAGTGCCAAGTGCTCTCTGGATCTTACGAGCAGCTGCGCTCAAAGGCAGATTTAATGCTTGATGTAGGCTTAACTGTTGAGATTCAATAAGCTATCCTCAACGGGTATCATTCCTCCAAAATTTATTTCCAAAAAAATCTTTCAGGCTTGTAACAGGCTAACATTTTACTATATATTTGCCCTCCCGCAAGGGTAGATGGCCGTGTAGCTCAACTGGATAGAGTACTTGACTACGAATCAAGCGGTTGAAGGTTCGAATCCTTCCACGGTCACTAAGAATGAAGTAAGCCCTTCAAACGAAAGTTTGAGGGGCTTTTTCTATGCCTAAAATTTGATAACTGCCCACCATGTTCGTTTTAGAGGTAGGTGTCGTAGTATTCGCCGAAAGAATTGAAATAATGATCATTGGCCAACTTTCCAATGCCTACTTCTTTACCAAAAACCTCAAATCCGTGATAGCCTCCTTTGAATAACTCGAATTTAACTGGAACACCGGCTTTTTTGAGCTCTTCAACGTAGGCGATTGTTTCATCTCGAAATGGTTCAGCACTTCCTATATAGGTAATTGTTGGTGGTAGATGAGAATACTTCTCCGCCAGTGATGGAGATGCATAGGTGGGTACTTTTCCTTGAA
>JBNAAX010000018.1:1901-30876 GCA_049631665.1 Schleiferiaceae bacterium | reverse complement strand
CCAGAACTTGCATTTAATCCTCTTCCAGAAAAGCCGCCTACCGCAACCTTGTTTTCTCTTGGTGCGAGAGATTCTGCTGTTTGAAATTCAGGCAAGGCTACTGTGCAGCTTGCAAGGAATAAAAAGAATACGAAGCGCCACAGTTTTTTAGACATCTCAGCTTACCAAGTATCGGTTCCCTTTAAAAGTAGGGAATTCTTTTATGCTCTTGGCGAGCTTGTTTTTAGATGCTCTGGAGGCCCGTGCTTAGGATCCAGGCTTTGTGGGCGTTTTTATGAACTCTTGCGTTAGTCACGTTTGCTTCAGAGCGCGTTTTATGGACACTGTGTACGATGTAGTATTTATTGTTGTAACGGGCGATGAAGGCTTCCGGAGCCCAGTCGTTCGCGATACTGTTGAGGTATTTCTTTGCAGGGCTTAGCTCCGTAAATCCTCCAACAATTAGGCTGTATCCTTGAACAGTTCCTGGGGCAGGTCTATTGTCAGTTACAAATGTTTTATTCTTAGTACTTGTTGCCTCATTTGTTGAAACTTCGGTGCTTGTTTTCTCTGGTTCGGATGCTGTTGGGGCGACCGCTATTTCCTCAGCACTAGCCCTAGGACTTTCTTCTGCTGCATCGGGTAGGGGCAACTTGGCATAGAACATGAAATTAGACACGCTGCCCTTGCGCTTGCCCTGTGCGGTCATGAATGTGGTATCGTTGATCTGTAATAGACTCATGTCGTCACCGCGACCATTAATAGGCGCAGCAGTGGCAATGGTATCGCCAGGCATGAGCGTGTAGAGTTGTAGACCGTAGTTGCGTGAGGCCCTCGAGAAGGCCATGATTTGTCCTGGCAGGAGGGTTGGAAACACCTCACTTGCTTCCGTATTTATATTGGCTACGGCTGAGGGTTGGCTCCAGACACCGTCAAAACTGAGGGTGCTTTGGTAAATATCATAGTTTCCGGCGTGGCCAACATCAGAGGCGAAGTACAGGGTGTAGCTCTCCTCTTCAAAGAAGGGATGCAGGTAATTTGCTGTTGGATCTATGAAAGGCAGTTCGCCATTCGCGGCACCACTGAACGAGAATTGACTCAGGGTCATTCTTACGTTTCCTTTACCGTCAGGTTTCTGACGGCTGTGGTTCATGATGATGGCCGAGCTATCTGGCAAGAGGGCCGCAGGACCCACATAGTATTTAAGGTCGTTAATGGCTTCGTTACCCTTGTATGCGGTGACCTTACGGTCGCTTAGACGCATGAGGTATAGCGATGGAAGCGGCTTATTGGTCTGCGGGTCTTTAGGAGTAAGTGCTGTGGCATCTCTATTAGAGCTAAAGAGTACGTGGCTCTTACCGTAAGGTACAGCGCCGTAGTCTTCGGCCGTTGGGTCGCCCATCATATCGATCTGCAAAGAATCGGGTGTGCTGAGCAACTCTAGAGTAATCTGCGCCTGCAGCGGCGCGGCGCATAACAATGCACCAGCAAGGAACGAGAAGGTGTATTTCATGCGCATCATAGGAAGAATCTTGGAGAGGTTAGTGAGGTGGCTTTCTTGCTCATGTTGAACGCGAAGCCCACCACGTGGCTGCTGCGCGTTACATAAACGAGGTCGGTGAGTGGGAAGTTGTATTGGTAATACAAGTTCCAGTCTTTAGCAGTACTAATCTTCATCATCATGCCCACCTCATCTGCAGGACTGTAGTGAAGTCCCATTCCCCATTTCTGGTCGTACTCCATAAACAGGTGGAAGTTTAGATCGGCAGGGCTGTTGGTCGTTCCTGTAGCTAGGAAGCTTGTGCGTGCCGTCCAGCCGTTCTTCAGGGCTTTGCTGTACCCACCAAATACGTGAAGGATTTGAGCGGTGTAGTTACTCTGGTAGATCTCTGCACGGTTGACGTTTTTATAGCTCACGCCGAAGTAAGAGTTTTTACCGTTCAGCGTGGTACCGAGGTCGATGTTCGCGATGAACGGTCCAGCCAAGGTATAGATGCTTGGGTCGAGCTGGTCGTAGTAGACTTCATTGCTGAGGTCCACAGTAGTGCGCCCAACGGTGGCACGAATACCAGTACTTAGGGTCATATTGTCACTAACCGGAAGGTGGTAGGCCGTGCTCAGGGTAACTTGTCCTGTGCTCATCGGACCTACAGCATCGGTGATGGCTGTGAGGTTGAATCCGAGGCCTTTTAGGGTCTTGAAATCTGCCGAGAGGATGCCCGTGCGCGGTGCACCAGGTACGCCGACCAGCTGTGCATCGACCAAGCTAACAATGTCTTGGTTCTGCATACCGGCATGGGCAGGGGAGATGGCCACTGGGGTAAATAGATAATTGTCTAGGGACGGGTGCTGTTGCGCCCAAAGTCCGTTTGCGAAGAGACACACGAGGAGTGCCGAACGCATTTGCTTGAAAAATGTCATTGGGTTACTCATGATCTTATCTGTTAATGTAGAGGTATCCATTCATGGTCAAATCGGTTCCACCGAACTGGATGTAATAATAATAGGTTCCTGTAGGCAGCTCGCGCGTATCGTTGGTGAGGTACGTCTGTACGTTTGCGTTGCCGTTAAATTCATTCGCGTAGTTGTCGTTGAAGTACACCAGGATGCCGTGGCGGTTGTAAATGCGCACCGAAGTGTTCGGGTACTGCAGGAGTTCTGGGATCTCCCAGAAGTCGTTGCGACCGTCGCCGTTTGGTGTCATTACCGTTGCCGGTTTTGGAGTACATAGGTCAGCGTCCAAGAAGTCCGGGATGCCGTCGCCGTCACAATCGTCAAACGGTATACCGTCGCCGTTGGTGTCGTACTCTAAGGCATCGGCAATGCCGTCGCCGTCGCTATCAGTATCCTGCTGGTTCGGGATGCCATCGCCGTCTGTGTCGGCCATACCGCCTCCGCCGCCAGGGATGCCGCCCTCGTCGTAGTTGAGGATGCCGTCACAATCTTCATCGTAGGAGATGATGTAAGCACTGTCGGTAGCAAATGCACCGTTGGTATCTACTACAGTGACCATGTACAGTCCGCTGTTCATTCCAGTGAGGGTATCGCCGGCAAATCCATTGAGCCAAGTGATAGTCATTGGACCTACACCGCCGCTGATCTCTGCATACACCACACCGTCTTGGTCGTCCGGACAAAAGTTGTCGCTTAATACGATGACATCTACGCTAAGCTCGTCCGGTTCAGAAAGGGTGATGGTATCTGAGATGGAACACCCGTTAGTGTCGGTTACGATAACGATGTAGGTGCCTTCGCTGAGGCCACTCTGATCTTCCGTGGTTGCACTATTGTTCCAGCTGTAGCTGTATGGTGTGGTACCACCACCCACTGTGATGTCGATGGATCCGTCATTGGCTCCTTCAGAACTGATGCCGTAGCCGTTGTAATCGGAAGTGGTGTGGCTAAGGGTGAGCGCTGCTGGTGAGCCAATGGTGAAGTTGGTCTGGAACACACAGCCGTTAGTATCACTTACGTGGTAGTTGTAGGTGCCTGCTGCCAAACCTGAGATGCTTTGTGTGGTATCTCCCGTGGTCCAGCTGTAAGCGTACGGCAAACTACCGCCGGTAGCACTGATGGATGCTGTACCGTTGCTGTCCCCAAAACAGAGAACGTCGGTGGTGGTAAGCGTGCTTTGGATAACGCCTGCAGGGTTTGGCAAGACGGTAATGGGCACTTGAACACTGTCGTGGTAGCCCAAGCTATCAATCCCGTGGAACCATACGACTGGAGAACCTACGTCCGTACACACGAATAGTTCTTGGGTAATCCACAGGGTATCGATCCCGCTACAGTCGAACGATCCGCTATCCACTTGTGCTACAGAAAGCGTGGCGAAGCCGTCGCTGTCTAGCGTGAGCGTTTGGGTGTTGGTATATAGCGCTGGACCTACGTTATCTACTACCGTGATGGCAAAGCCAATGGAATCGGACAGACCCGCAGCATCGGTTACGGTGTAGTACACAGTGTGTGTGCCTATACCGAAGTTTCCGTCGGGTGAATTAACGTTTGAGGTGGAAGTGTAGTTGGTCGAGTTTTCCTCGACGGTAGGCTGCGTCCATGCGTAGTATACCGAGCAGCTGTCTTGCGTCGTGTACAGTGTAGTATCACTTAAAGTACCCACAAAGGCTGGCGCTGTGGTGTCTTGTATGTCGATAAAGAAGCTACAAGTATCACTGTTACCGCTTAAATCAAAAGCAAAAAAGTCAATTTTAAATAAGCCGATAGGAAGGTAGCCCCCGTTGGCGAGTGAGAAGTAAGAGGTGTCCATGCCACAGTTATCCCAGACGCTATCGCCGGTCCAAGTGACCTGAGTATAAGTGCTGTCTGCATCCGCTGCGAATACTAATGTATCTCCTGGGCAGTAAATTTCTGGGACGATGGTTTCTTCAATCACGAGCTTTTGCAGGATGCTGTCGGTGTTGCCGTGAACATCCGTGACAAACCAATAGATGTCGTGCGATCCAAGCGCGTAATAGGTATCTGCATTGTTGTAGAGCGTATCAATGCCACAGGCCTCAACAATAGGAGGGGCTGTTAGGCTTACACTGTCGGTGAACACACCACAAGTGTCTATGCCGGCTTGAACCACTAGGGTATCTAAAGTACCGGTCCATGCAGGTGCAATGGTGTCGATGACGGTCACGATAAACGAACAAGTGTCGGTGTTTCCACTAAGGTCGTGGGCAAAGATCATAACGGTGTCTATACCCACGGTAAAGAAGGCTCCAGAAGTATCCGTGCGGGTGTAGAAGATGCTGTCGCTGTTGTCTGTGGCCGTTGGTGCGGTCCAGGTTAAATTGGCCCCACAGTTCATCGCATCTGCATACATCGTAGTGTCTAACGGACAGCTCGTGAAACTCGGTGCTAGGGTATCTGCAACAGTTACTGTGAAGCTGCAAGAATCTAAGTTGCCTGCTGCGTCCATTGCGTAGGTGTAGATGTCGTAGGTGCCGATGGCGAACCAGGCACCACTGCTATCCGAAGACCAGCTTGTGTCCACGCCACAGTTGTCGTACAGCGTCGGTGCTGCCCAGCTGTAGGTGGCTCCTGAGGTGTCTAATACGGTGTAAATGGTCGTATCTGTACCGCACGTGATTTGTGGTGCAGTGAGATCGACAATGGTGATTACCGCGAAATCGGTATCGCTCTGACTGCCGTCTGTGCCGATCAAAATAATGGTGTCTTTACCAATCTGGGTGCAGTTCCAAAGGGAATCGCTAATGCTTAAATCGAGGGTACAGTTGTCGCTACTTGCGCTATCAACATCCGCCGGTGTGATGCTCGCTTGTCCTAAAGAATCCAGCGCAATGGTGATGTCTTTGGCATATATTGTTGGCGCTACGCCGTCGCTATCGCTTACGGTGATAGAGGCAGTGCCCTCACAACCGATAGGATCCAACATGGTCACCGTATAGGTGCCGCTAGGGATGTTGCTGAGGTCTTCGGTGCTGGCTCCGTTGCTCCACTGGTAGGTTATTGGGAGCTGGCCGCTGTTTTGCGTGAGGTCGATGGCACCGTCCGCAGTGCCTGGACAGCTTGCTGGCGTGCTTACAAGTGTTGCTGTAGGCAAGCCGTGAACGTTCGCGGCTACTCTTGGTGCCGTCCAACGACAGCCTGCAGCTGAAGTAACGCGTACGTCGTAGTAAGCAGTGTCTGTAAGTGTGGCGGTGGTGTAAGTGGTTGAAGTTGCACCGGTGAGGTTGGACCAACTGTTGGCAGCGAAGTTGCGCCATTGGTAGGTCACCGTTGCTCCGGAAGCAATTACCCCAAAGGTGGTGTTGTTGCCGGTACAGATTTCTTTATCTGTTGGTGCGTAAGTGATGGTAAAGTCAATAGGCTCGCTGAGGGTGATGTTGTTCCCTAATTCGGTGGAACAGCCCGAGGCGTCCGTAAGTACGATATCTATGTAATGGCCTTCTTCGAGGTTTGAAATTGTTGCGACTCCGCCCGAAACAGTTGCTGTACCTGTGCCGCCTTGGTAAGAAATCGGGTAGGTACCGTCGGGGACATTTTCAATGTTGAAGGTGATGCTTCCATCGCTGGCCCCACAGGCGGACGGGTTAGTGCCGGCAAAGTTGGCCACAGTTAAAGTGCCGCCTTTCGTACCGCTTACCGCTACGCTTGACCCGCTGTGTCCAGGGGTGCTAAGAGCAACTGAGGTAGGGTTGGCTAATGGGGTGCTGCCGTCCATACGAACATATACGGTGGTGTCCATGCGGCCGGTAGAATCTGTTGAAAGAACGAGTGAAGTCGTCCAGCCAGTAGTACTTTCATTGCTGACCTGGTAGCCGCTTGGTGCGGTAAGGGTGAGTGCTCCAGTGAGGTTGCGTCCTTCTACCAAGAAACTTTGCGCAGCAGAAGCGGCAGCATCACAAGTAAAGAATGGGCTTAAAGAAGCATAGGTGGTCAGTGCCGGGAAAGAGGTGGAGACTTCTGTAGTCGGGAACCACGAAGTTGGGTTCGCACCGGAAATCAGGTATGTTTTGTTACCAGCACCTGCACTACCTACGGAGAAGTCGATGCGGTTCGTACTTGCATATCCCACAGTAACGCGCGAGCGTCCATCGGTTCCGGTGGTGTTTGAGGTGGTTGAGCTGTTGGTGAAGCGTCCGTTGCCAGTGCCCGCTGTCGTGTAGCTCAAAAAGCTCGAAGCACCTAGGGCATAGCTGCTGATGTCGTCAGATTCAAAGTATACCCCTACAGGGCCAATACCGTCAAGGTCCCAAGCGCTGAGGTAAAAGTCACCAACGCTAACTAGTACCGGTGCGGCAGCTGTGCCGTCTTCGATGAAGGTGATAGAGTAGTCGATGCTACCTGCAGCAGTCCACAGTACTTCTGGCGAGAAGTGTGCAGCGGTATTGCTGTTGGTGGTCGAGGTATTGTCGAAATCGCTAATTAATGCATTGTTGACGGCTTCGATACGTATAATGGCATCGTAGGAAGTGGCCCCTACAGTAACTACGTTGTTGTACACACAAGTTCCACCGGCGGTTAGGGTTGGGTTGGCGGTTAACGGTGCGCTAAAGTCGAGGCTTTGGCCGGCTAGGGAAATGGTCTGTGCGGACAGTCCTACACCTAAGAGCGCGGTGGCCAAGGAATAGAGTAACCTTTGTCTCATAAATTCTCGCTTGAAGACGTGTTTGTTTTGGGTCGTCTTTAAGGTACTAATTTACACCCAACTGAGCGGCAATTAATTCGCAGAAAACCAAGTTGTTAACCAAAAATCACCTCCCGTTCAGGGCTCTTTTTTTCGTGTGGGGCTTATTTTCGAAGTGTCTCAAAGTAGACATAGCTTGAGGTATAGATAAAGTTGGGAAGAGAATTGGTCAATTAATTTCAAAATGTGACTTTTGTCACGAATACCAAGTTTAAGTACATGAAGGTCGACGAACGCCTATCTATCGCAGAGCTTAATGACATCTTTAGACCACTTCAACCGGAACAGCGCATTACCGAACTGTACCGTCACTTCACGACTGATGACGTGATGTTGACCAGCTCGTTTGCCGCGACTTCTGCCTATTTGCTGCACCTTTTTTCGGTATACCAGCCAGAGCAAGAAGTGTTGTTCATCGATACGGGCTACCATTTCGAAGAGACCTTGATTTACAAAGAATACCTGACCAAGGTGTACGGGTTGAAGACGCGTGAGGTTCGTGCCGAGGCTTGGAAACACGAGTTTACCACCAAGGACGAGACGTGGACTAAGGATCCAGACTATTGCTGTACCATTAACAAGGTGGAGCCGCTGGAGAAATTGAAAGAGGAACACGAGATTTGGGTCAGCGGCTTGATGAGCTGGCAAAGTGACCGTCGCGCGACCTTAGATATATTCGAAGAGCGCGGAGGAGTGATCAAGTTCTATCCGTTGTTAGATGTCACGCGTGAGCAGCGCGAGGCCTATATCAAAGACCATTTACTTCCCTTCCACCCGTTGCAATCAAAGGGGTATTTCAGCATTGGTTGTACCCACTGTACGCAGCCCGGCAAGGGCAGAGAGGGCCGTTGGAACAACAGCCCGAAAACAGAATGTGGGCTGCACCTGTAATCTGCAGCACCTGCTTCCCAGAAGTTTTCTAGCATGAAAAAACCCGCACCAATAAATTGATGCGGGCATTCCATTGTAAGCGAGCGAGGTTTATTAGCAGAATAAACAGGCTAAAAAACACCTGCCAGAACGGTTCACTCTACCGATTAAATGTTGGAGTAGAACACCTTGGTATTTTCATCCACAGGTGCACACGGGTCGTACTTTGTTGGTACAGGTTCGTAATTAATTACGCCGTCAGTCGCAGCCTCTTCAGAGGTGAAGTATCCAAGAAGCGTTAATTCCTTAAGGGTTCTAAAGAAGTGGCCGCCATCTTTTTGTGCGGCTTCGTCAATAGCGTTCAAGAACTCCTCACGCTCCATCTGTGAAGCCTCCTCGAAAGGACGGCCGATAGCCTTCTTGCCTTCCACAGCAATCTCGTTGATGCCGGCGTTGAGTTTTTCTTGCATGTCCGGGTAGTAGCAATCGCGGATCATCACTTCGATGAACGCGCCAATCTTTGCGTCGCGGGCGCCAGCTATTGCCGTGCGGGGGATGATGGTCTCAGCAATAGCATCGAGCATCGCAAGGCGTAATGGGCCAGCAGTTGTGGTATCTGGATCGAACGAGCAGCTCTCCAACAATACCGTTGGGGCTACGAGGGTACCTCCGATGGCCATGGCCATGCGTTGTACCATTTGTCTACGAGTCAATTTTTGTTGTTCCATTGTGCTGTAGTTTAAAGGTTACCTTTTTTCAATTCCTTCACGGCATGGTCGGCTGCACGAGCAGTCATCGCCATATAGGTGAGTGAAGGATTCACACAAGAAGCCGAAGCCATTGCTGCACCGTCGGTCACAAAGACGTTTGGAGCATCCCAGACTTGGTTCCATTTATTCAAGACAGAGTTTGAAGCATCCGTACCCATGCGTGCAGTACCCATCTCGTGGATACCCATACCGAGTGCGTAGTCACTTTCGTAGCCGTAGACATCTTTGAATCCTGCGGCTTCAAGCATGTCGATGGCATCCTGCTTCATATCGAGGCGCATCTTCGCTTCGTTTTCTTTGAGTTCCGCATCAAACGAAAGTACAGGGAGCCCCCATTTGTCTGTTTTTGTGCGGTCGAGTTCAATTTTGTTGTCGTGGTACGGCAATACCTCACCGAAGCCCGTCATACCGATGGTCCACGGACCTGGTTTGCTCATGGCGTCTTTAAAATCGGCTCCAAGACCCATTTCACGAACACCGCGGCGCCAGTCGCCACGAGAAGCAGATCCTTGGTACCCGAAGCCACGCAAGTAATCGCGCTTATCGCCATACCAGTTGCGGAATCTAGGGATGTAGAATCCGGTAGGGCGTCCACCGAAGTAGTATTTATCCTGATCGCCTTCCCAAGTACCTCCAGCACCTACGCGGAAGTGGTGGTCCATAAGGTTGTGTCCCAGTTCGCCTGAGCTAGAACCCAATCCACCTTCCCAAACATCGGTAGCACTGTTCATCAGTAACCAAGTCGAGTTCAACGCAGAGGCATTCAAGAATACAATCGGTGCAGTGAATTCATAGGTCATGTTGGTCTCGGCATCCAAGACTTCGACGCCTTTCACGCGCTTATTGTCTTTGTCATAGATAAGCTCCTTCACGATGCTGTGTGGACGCAGGGTCAAATTACCCGTGGCCATTGCAGCGGGAAGAGTAGAAGCTTGTGTGCTGAAGTATCCCCCGTACGGACAACCCAACCAACATTTGTTTCTGTATTGACATCCGGCACGTCCCTTGTGCGGCACGGCGATGTTTGAAGTACGCCCGATAATGAGGCGACGCTTTTCATCAAAGGCCTTGCGGATACGGTCAGCAGCCGTCTTCTCCACACAGTTCAGCTCCATGGCATGCAAGTACACGCTGTCCGGCAACACGTCCATGTCCTCGTGTGAACCACTAAGACCGGCATGGCGCTCTACGTACTCGTACCACGGGGCAAGATCGTCATAGCCAATCGGCCAAGGTGTGCCTACGCCTTCCTTCTCGTTCGCCAAGAAGTCTTCACGGTTCCAGCGGTAGCTTTGGCGACCCCACATCAACGAACGGCCACCCACGTGGTACCCGCGGTACCAGTCAAAACGCTTCTTTTCGGTGTACGGACATTCTTGATCGTCCACCCAGAACTGCGGGTTCAGCTCGTTCAAAGGATAATCTCTGCGCAATACTGGGTTGCGGTCCTTTTGAGCGGTTGTAGGTCTTCCGCGGTGCGGGAATTCCCACGGGTCCATGTTGGTCGTGGTATAGTCCTTAATGTGCTCTATGTTTCTGCCGCGTTCGAGCATCAAGACCTTCAGGCCTTTTTCAGTCAGCTCCTTTGCTGCCCAGCCGCCGGAAATTCCGGAGCCGACAACAATCGCGTCATAGTGCATTTTATCTTCTGCCATGGTATCTGGGGTTATTGTATAAACTCATTATAGCTCTTTTGCATACTCTCCTTAATAGGTTCAGCGAATACATATTCGAGCGCTACATAGCCGTCGAAACCTACCTTATCGATAGCTTCCATGACGGCGGGGTAATTAATTTCTTGGTTGTTCCAAGGCTCATTTCTTCCCGGCACGCCAGCGACGTGGTAATGCCCGTAGAAGTTATGATTTTCTTGGATGTTTTGGATGAGGTTGCCCTCCATGATCTGCATGTGGTAGATATCATACAGCAGTTTAAAGGATGGACTGGCCAATTCCTTAGCGAGCGCAATCCCCCAGCTGGACGAATCTGCCATATAATCTGGGTGGTCGACGATGCTGTTAAATAGTTCCATCTGCAAAACAACGCCGTGCTCTTCAGCAAGCTGGACCATCGGTCGTAAGGCACGCACTGCTTGCTGCAGCCCGTCCTCTTGGCCTAGCCCACGTCGGTTGCCGCTGAAGCAGATCAAATTTTGGTAGCCGGCCTTCGCCACTCGAGGAATCATCTCTGCATACCTCTGGTGAAGCACACTTTCAAATTCTTCGTGGATAAAGCCGTCCACTAGGTTGAGCTCGGCACCATTACACATCGAACTGTCCAGCCCGTGCTTCTTTAAATGGCGCCAATTTTCAGGTCCCACCAAATCAATAGCTTCAATGCCCTGATTGGCGAGCCACGGGCACAAATCTTCCCACTCCAGTTCAGATACGGTCCAGTGGCTCACACTGCGTTTGTATCCGAAAGGACGCGACGAGCCAGAACCCGCTAGGGTTCCCGAAGCATAGATGTGCGACGGGAGTGCAGTGGCTGCTGCAAGGCTCATCAGGGATTTTATGTGCGTTCTGCGATTCAAGCTCTAGGTAATTAAGCTTCTTGTTTGCCTCTCATGTAGAAGTGAATTCCTGCGAAAATCACAATGAGGGCAATGGGTATATATAGTGTGGTCTTGATAACGGCACGTCCTGCCTCTACCTCACTTAAATTCGAAATCAATCCGTCGTAGTAGCCGCCCATGATCTGGGTGTAAATGGACACGGCGAACATTCCTGCGGCACCAATCACGGCCATACCCACAGCACCGGTCTTTGGCAAGTAGGTCGCTACAAAGCCAATCATCGTTGGCCAGAAGTAGGTTACACCCACACCGAAGATTACAGCACTTACAAAAAGCATGTTGCCGTCTACCGTCGCCATCATGTACAAACCGATGGTGGTGAACACGGCGCTAAACAGGAGCATACCTGTGGTGGAGAATCGGCTCACAACTGGAGCGGCCATACCGCGACCAAGAGTCATGACACCGGAGGTGATGAGCAGGATCAAAATGGCATTGTCGCTGACGCTGCGCAGCAATACATCCACCCATTGGTTGATGAAAAGCTCCGAAGTAGCTGTCCCCAACATGGCAATGGTGATGATGATAAACAATGGGTTCAAGAGCGCACGGTACATTTCGCTGTCTGAAACGGAATTGGCCACGCGTTCCGTCACTGGAAATTCAAGACGCTCCATTTGAATAGCGTACCAGATGGTTGGGATCAACATCACCGCCATCATTAGTTGCCAATTCAGACCTGCCTTCCCAAAAGCGAAGGCGACCAATGACCCAATGACGATACCCCCAGGGAACCAAAGATGGAACTGGTTTAGCTTCGTGGTCTTCTCTTCAGGATAGATTGAAGCGACCAACGGGTTACACACGGCTTCCACCATACCGTTGGCTAGGCCAATTAAAAGGGTAGATGTCCACAAGGTCCAAAAGCCCCCTGCGAAGATGGTGAGAAGGATTCCAGCGAAGTGGCCCAGGTAGGCTAGGCGCATCAAATTCTTCATACCGACCTTGTCCACAATGGCACCTCCAATGATCATGGAAACGGGGAATCCCCAGAATGCTGTGGCTGCGATACGACTGAGTTCGCTGGTGTTTAATTGAAATTCTACTCCCAGATCGCCCAGAATTCCTGCGCGGATTCCGAAGCTTAAACTGGTTACCAAAAGACTTGCACAACTGGCTATAAATAGTGCACTTCTGTTAGACGCGTTAGACATAGTTTCAAAGAGTGGTAGTGTTACAAGTGTACAATATACACTTTATACCTTTTTGATTTCAGCAATTCTCTCGAAAAGACACGGACTTTGGAATGAAGCTCCCTAGTTAAAGCATCTTTAATTCAATACACGTCGTTCAAATGTGTTTTGGACATTTATGGCTACTTTGCAATTCTAAACGCATCACAAAACCTATGAAAGGCAGATTGAGAGCCGCAATGATTGGCGGCGGTCCAGGAAGTTTTATTGGCGGAGTTCACCGCATCGCTGCACGTATGGACGGCGAATACGATTTGGTTGCCGGTGCCTTCTCGAGCAAACCTGAAAAGTGTTTGGAGACGGCTCGCGAGCTCGGTATTTCTGAAGATAGAGCCTACGGGAGCTGGAAGGAGTTGATCGAAAAGGAATTGGACCGTCCAGAAAACCAGCGTGTTCAAGTCATCATGATTACTACGCCCAATCATGTGCATGCTGCGCCTACTATTGCTGCCTTGGAAGCGGGCTACCACGTCGTTCTAGACAAGCCACTTTGTACTTCCATGGAAGAGGCACACGCCATCGAACAAGCCGTGGCAAAAGCTTCGGGATTGTTCTGCCTGACCCACACCTACACGGGCTATCCGATGGTGAAAGAAGCCAAGCACCAGATTGCTTCGGGCGCTCTTGGGAAGGTGCGTAAAATTTATGTCGAGTACCCGCAAGGGTGGTTGTCGACGTTCTTAGAAAACGAAGGTCAGACCCAAGCCGCATGGCGCACTGATCCGTCGAAATCGGGGAAAGTGGGTGCCATGGGCGATATCGGAACACATGCCTTTAATCTGGCGGAATACGTTTCGGGTGAAACCATTACTGAAGTATGTGCACAGCTCAATATTGTCGTTGAGGGTCGCGCCTTGGACGACGACGGTGCAGTGCTATTCAAAACCGCTTCAGGCGCCACCGGTGTCTTAATGGCTACGCAGATCGCTGCGGGTGAAGAGAACAACCTTAAGGTTCGCGTCTTCGGAGAGAAAGGCGGCCTATGCTGGGAGCAGAAAGACAACAATACATTGACGATGATGCCGCTGGACGCACCGGTGCAAGTGTTGCGCACTGGAGGCCCCGGCACCTCTGAATTTAGCTTGGCCAACCACCGCGTACCTCCAGGTCACCCGGAGGGGTATCTCGAGGCCTTTGCAAACCTGTATAAAAACTTCGCCGCCCACGTGAAGGCGCAAGCAGCAGGAGAAAAACAAGATCCGAACTTAGATTATCCAGGCATTGAGGACGGCGTTCGCGGGATGAAATTCATCGAAGCGATCGTGGAAAACAATGCCGGAAACGAAAAATACACAGCACTATGAAAACGCTGAAAGGACCGGCCATTTTTGTGGCGCAATTCGCCGACGACGTCGCCCCGTTCAACTCTTGGGAGTCTATTTGTAAATGGGCGTCTGATTTGGGCTACAAAGGCATTCAAATTCCCTCTTGGGACGCTCGATTTATCGACCTCGAGAAGGTTGCCGGCAGTCAAGATGCTGCCGATGAATTAAAAGGAGTGGCTGCCGAGCACGGCATTGCCATCACGGAACTAAGCACCCACCTTCAGGGCCAGCTGGTCGCTGTTCACCCGGCCTTCGATGCGCAGTTTGATGCCTTCGCCCCTGCTGAGGTGCACGGCAATAGCAAAGCGCGTACTGAATGGGCCGTAAACCAAGTCAAACTCGCAGGTACTGCCTCGCAACGCCTCGGACTATCCGCGCATCCAACATTCTCAGGCGCACTCGCTTGGCCGTATTTCTATCCGTGGCCACAACGCCCGGCTGGATTGGTGGAAGAAGCCTTCAAAGAATTGGGCCAGCGCTGGAGGCCTATCCTCAACCATTTCGAGGACTGCGGCGTAGACCTCGCCTACGAGATTCATCCGGGTGAAGACCTCCACGACGGTGCCACTTTTGAAAGATTTTTAGACGAAGTGGGCGGTCACAAGCGTGCCAACATGTTGTACGATCCTTCCCACCTTGTGCTGCAAGGCATGGACTACCTCGGCTACATTGATTTGTACCACGAGCGCATCAAAGCCTTCCACGTGAAGGACGCAGAATTTAACCCGGATGCAAGAACAGGAGCCTATGGCGGCTACCTTCCTTGGGTAGAACGTGCGGGCCGATTCCGTTCCGTAGGGGACGGCCAGATCGATTTCCCAGCCATCTTCGCCAAACTCGCCCAGTACGACTACGACGGATGGGCTGTTTTGGAGTGGGAGTGTTGCCTCAAAGATTCTACTGCCGGTGCGCGCGAAGGTGCTGAGCGGATCGCTGGTTGGATCATACCTGTTGCTTCGCGCGCCTTCGACGACTTCGCAGCGACAGGCGTAGATACTGCAGCCAACCGAAAAGCATTGGGCCTTGAGTAAAACCATTCTTATCACTGGTGCCACCGGGATGGTGGGCAGCCATGTATTAAAACTAGCCTTGGCCTCCGATCAAATCTCGAAAGTCATTGTCTATGGACGTAGCTCTGTAGATCTTGAGCACGAGAAAATGGAGGAATACCTCAGTCCTATTTTTACGCAATTCCCCGTTAAACTCCTCGCTAAGATGGGCGATGTGGACCACATCCTCTTTTGTGTAGGTGTCTACACAGGTGCCGTGCCACGCAATCTATTTAAAGAGATTACGGTGGACTACCCGGTGGAATTGGCCCGGAAACATTTGGAGGCAAACCCAAAGGGATCCTTTACGCTACTTTCTGGACAAGGTGCGGACCGTAGTGAGAAATCTCGAATGATGTTCGCCGAGGACAAGGGCGCCGCAGAAAACCTGCTCAGTACCATGTATGCCGGCACCTTCTACACCTTCCGCCCAGGCTACATCTACCCGGTTGAAAAGCGTGAAGAGCCAAACTTTAGCTACAAACTATCGCGCAGTTTGTACCCCATTTTGAAGCCGTTATTTGGCACAAAATTCAGCATTACCTCGCACCAGCTCGCCGAAGGGATTTTCACTTCTGCGGTGCGTACTCCCGAACAAGAAATATTAGAAAATCTCGAAATACTCAATTACATACATTCATGAAATATGCGATCCTAAGCGCTGCTGCACTGCTTGCTGCAGCTTGCAATGCCCCGACTGAGGCACCCGCTGAAACTGCTGAGGCGGTCGTACAACAGAAACACAACACCATTACCGAAGCCGAAATTGTGGACGGTTGGGAGCTGATGTTTGACGGGCAGTGTACCGGGAACTTTCGCAAGTACGGCGACACCGTCATCGGCAAGGCTTGGGTCATCAAGGATGAAAGCCTCCATCTAACTGTAGGCGCCAAGGACGATTATCAAACTATGGATGGCGGTGATATCGTGTACCAAGATTTCGACGGTTCGATTCGCGAGTTTGAAAACTTCCACTTTAAAGGCGAATGGAAGATTGCCGAGCGTGGGAATTCTGGAATCATCTATTTGGTTCATGAAGATGAGCGCTATTCAGATTCTTGGATGACCGGTTTAGAGATGCAAGTATTGGACAACGGAACCGATTCTACCGAAGGCCACCCAGATGGAGCCATATATAAACACCGTGCTGGAGATCTTTACGATATCAATGCCGCTCCAGAAGGCGCTGCCAAGCTTGCTGGCGAGTGGAACCAATTTGAAATCATCGTTCTAGACGGACACCTTACGCAAATCCTTAATGGGATGGTGACTGTGGACCGTCAATTGTTTGACGACCAGTGGAGCGCTGATGTAGCCGCGTCGAAATTCCACGAGTGGGCCGGTTACGGAACCTATGCCAAAGGAGGTATCGCTCTGCAAGACCACGGCGATAACGTCTGGTACCGCAACCTCAAGATCAAGAGCCTCGAGAGCGACGCTCTACAAGCAGAGGAAGCCGCTGAAGAGTAGCCACAAAAATTAAGACCTACATCCAAGACCCGCTCACAGAGCGGGTCTAGGTCTTTTAGCTACCTTAGCCTCATGGCCCAATACCATTCGAGTAAAGCAATTGTATTAAGTGCCCTGAAATACGGGGACACTTCGCGTATTGTGCGTCTCTACACCGACCAGTTTGGGCTTATTTCCGTGCTGATTAATTCGGTGTCTTCGAAGAAGTCCGCAGTTCGTCCTTCGATGCTTTTGCCGCTGACCTTGCTCGACATTGTACATACTCATAAAGGAGACGGAAAGCTCGAGCGCATCAAAGAGGCAAAGATGGATTTGACCTATACGGCCATTCCCTACGATCCGGTGCGCAATGCGCTTGCCCTGTTTTTGGTAGAGCTCTTTGGAAAGGTACTGCGCGAGGAAACCGAGAACAGAGAGAAGTTCGATTTCGTACGCTCTTCGTGCTTGGCACTCGATACCTTGGAGAAAGTGCCGCCGGCCTTTCATTTGAGCATATGGGCGAAGCTCACCTTGTATTTAGGCTTCTCTCCAGACATTCAAAAGGAGCAAAGCGGCAGCTATTTTGATTTGCAGGACGGACTCTTTCTTGATCATCCTTCATTGCTTCATCCCTACCTCGATGAACAGACCACAGCTCACCTTCTTTCAGCCATCAAATGGGACTTCAGTTCCCCGCTTCAAATACCTAAACAAGGACGCAGCGATTTGCTCGAAGGATTGCTCCGATTCATGAATATTCATTTGGACGGCTTTGGAAGCTTCAAAAGTCTTGAAGTGCTCGGGGAGATTTTTAGCTAAAAAGCACCAAAAAAGGTCAAAATGGAACGAAAATTGGCTAAAAACGCTCGAAATTGGCCAAAAAAGAGCAAAAATCAGTCAAAATGGCATTTTGGCAGAATTGGACAGATAATTGCTACTTTCATAGTATAACTAATAGAATACATGCCCATGAATGCACAATTCCCAAAATGGTTGATTCCTGCCTTTGGAGCCTTCCTATTTATCCTTGTTTTTTCCTCGCGTCTCTTCGTTAAGATTGATGCTGGTGAGGCGGGTGTACAGTACGATCTGTTTACCGGTTTGAACGAGGACAAGGTGTACGGCCAAGGCTTGAAAGTGATCGCACCTTGGAATAAAATGTTCATCTACTCTACACGTATCCAAGAGGACCGCTCCGTTATGGAGGTGTTGAGTGCCAACGGTCTGACCATTCGTACAGAGTTGTCGTACCGCTACCGCCCAATCCAAGAAAAGATTGGTGTGCTACACAATAATGTTGGTGAGAATTACCACGAGCGCATCGTCATCCCTGAGATTCGTTCTGCCACCCGTGAGGTGATTGGTAAATATTTGCCGGAAGAGCTCTACAGCTCGAAGCGCGATAGCATCCAAACAGAGATCTTTGATTTGGCTGCCACACGTATTCAAGAGAAGAACATTGCCCTGGATGCGGTTTTGATTCGCGACGTAGGTCTGCCAGAAAAATTGAAGCAAGCCATCGAGCGCAAACTGCAAGAAGAGCAGAGCTCACTTGAGTACGAATTCCGTTTGACACGTGCAGAAAAAGAAGCCGAACGTCAACGCATTGAAGCGGAAGGTAAAGCAGCCGCAAACCGCATCTTGAGCCAGTCTTTGACGGACAAGGTGTTGCGCGACAAAGGAATCGAAGCGACTCTACGTTTGGCGGAGAGCCCGAACGCCAAGGTGATCGTTGTAGGCGGTGGAGACGAAGGTTTACCGCTGATATTGGGGAACAACTAACCTCTGATATCCTATTGAAAATCAGATGAGGTGGCCAATTTTTGGTCACCTTTTTTTATTTTAGTGGCAAACCATGAACAAATCCTTATCCTAGGCGGCTGCACTTGTAACACTAACACTCGCTTAATTATGGACCTGCACGTTGCAATTACTTCAGATCATCCCTTGTATTTCATTGGTTGGGGTGTAGTTCTGTTCATAATATTCTGCCCCATTTTTATAGCCAACAACGCGAGCATTCGCGTACGTTCAAATTTTGAAAAAGGCTGGGCCTATCTTTTACTTGCCTCATACTTTGCTATGACAGGTGTGAGCATGTTGCGTGGAGAGGCTTCTTGGGCAACTAGTTTACTCTTCCACATGTGTGGTTTCTCCCGTCTTTTGGCCATTGGCTACTTATTGAGCAGAAAACGCTGGATGGGAGAGATGGTTACCTTTATGGGGATTGCAGGCGGGCTTCAGAGTTTTATCACTCCAGAATTTACCCACGGGCTACACCCGGTGTACGTCTTTGATTATTACTTCAATCACGCTTCCATCATAGCAATGGGATTCTACATCATCTATGCGCATAAGCAGCCGCTTCAGAAAGGTGCTTGGCTGAGAACCTTCGGCCGCATTCAATTGCTCGCCCTATTGGCCTTAGTGGTCAACTTGATTACTGGCGGGAATTACATGTATTTGATGGAGCCGCCGATCGTGGATAATCCATTGATTATTCAAAGCGAATCTTTCCCGTACATGCACGTGGTGTTTTTCCAAGTATTCGCTGCAGTACACTTCTTTTTGCTGCAGGTGGTACTCTCTAGGTTGAAAGTAAAGCGAACGCTCAGTTACTAACTCGTTCCAATTTTCACACATCCTTAAGTGCTAGGAGCGTAGAGTTGGTTTAAATTCGTGGCTTATTCGCACAAAAAGTGTGTATGAGAGTTAAACTTAGTACCCAAATACCTCTCTTAGTACAGATGAAAAGAATTTTCCTATTAGTCTTCGGACTGTTTATGAGCCTCGGTCTCTTGGCGCAGCAGCCCGGTGGACGTGGTGGTTTCGACCCGACCAAACTACCTAAAATCGGCCTGATTGTCGGAACTCTTGTGGACGCCGAATCTGGCGAATCTTTACCCTACGCTGCGGTAAAGATTACCCATAAAATGGATGCGAATATTGTAACTGGCGGTATGACCGATGCCAAAGGCCGGTTCAAGGTGGAGCAAATCACCTTAGGTCCCAACCTTCTTGAATTTGCCTACGTGGGCTACAAGACCAAAACCCAAGAGGTGCGCTTGGGACGCGACGGCACTGAAAAAGACTTGGGTAAGATTGGCCTTCAAAGCTCCGGAGTAGAACTTGAAGAAGTCTTGGTTGAAGCCGAGCGTCAATTCATGACCAATGAAATTGACCGTAAAGTATACGACCCTTCAAAGCTCATCCTTTCCAAGACGGGATCTGCCACAGATATCCTTGAAAACATCCCCGCCGTTGAGCTAGATATTGATGGAAACATTACCCTTCGCGGTTCTTCCGCAGTACGCATTATGATTGACGGCCGCCCTTCAAGATTTACAGGGGAAGATTTGAGTGCCCTATTGCAGAGCTTACCTGCAAACAGTGTTGAGAAGATAGAGGTGATGACCAATCCATCGGCAAAATACGACCCAGACGGTACCGCTGGGATGATCAATATTGTCCTCAAAAAATCGGCACTGCAAGGCCTTAATGGTTCGGTGAACAGTTCCTACAGCGGTGCTGACCGTGTACGTGCAGGCATCAACCTAAACTATAAGGTGGATGATATAAACTTCTTCTTTAATGCGGGTCACAGCTCGGGGAAATACCCGCGTACCTCGTGGGCACTTAGAGACAATTTTTTGGGTGAAGATACCTTGAGCTTCTACCAAGAAGTAGACGGCTACGGCGGTCGTAATGGTAATAACATTAAGGCAGGCTTCGATTGGTCCCCGGGTACGAAACATGTATTCACGGTACAGGGAACCTTGAATCAAGGCTTGCGTCCGCGCGTGAGTGACAACAATACAGATTGGACCACACCGTATTTGGACTACACGTTGGTCCAGTTCAGTGATAATCAAGGCGAGCGTTGGAACAACAGCTTTGACGTGATATACGACTACAAACCTAGAAAAGGGGAGGAGTTGAACGCACGTTTATCTTATACAGATGGAAGCAGTAATGACGTGCTTGTCTTTACCCAAGACACGTTACTCAATAATGATAAACTTGCATCGGATAAATACCGCACGAATAGGTTTGGCGATCAGTGGGAATTCAACGGCATCTTAGATTACACGAAGAAGTGGGACGACGATAGAAAGCTCGAGGCAGGCGCGAAAATTATCAGTCGCGAAGATTTGGACGGCTTTAATCGCACTAACATCGACATCTACGACGGTACAGAAACCTATTTGGCCAGCAGCGAGAATGAATTCCTGTACGGTGAAGACATCCTTGCAGTGTATACCAACTACGGCTTTAAAAAGGGGCCGTGGGGCTTCCAGTTGGGCCTTCGTGCTGAGCAAGCAAACATTACAGCAACACAGATTACCCAAGACAGTACCTTCTACAACAATTACTTCCAGGTATATCCAAGCGCATTTATTACCTACGAGATTGCTCGTGGTCGAGAATTGAACTTGAGCTATTCACGCAGGGTACAGCGTCCTGGCGGGCGACAGCTCAACCCGTTCATTGACTACAGCGATCCGTTCAACCTGCGCTCAGGGAACCCATACCTGTTGCCGGCTTTCACGGGAGCTTATGAGCTGGGCTATACCCACATCTTGAAGAAGGGAACGACGATGACTGCGAACGTGTACTTCCGCGACCGCAATAACTTGATCACTTGGTATTCAGAGGTGGACAGCAACGGGGTGAATTTGACCACATTCCAAAACTTGAACAGCGGCGAAGATGTAGGTCTTGATATGAATTTCCGCGGCCGATTGGGCAAGAAAGGCGGATTCTTCACCTTGGGAGGAAACTACTTCTACAGCCAAGTTTCTGGAGACATCAAAGGACGAGGCTGGGTCAACCAAGGGGGCGGCTACGCGCTAAACACTATGGTGAGTACCCCGCTTTGGAAAAACGCGAGTTTACAAATTATGGGGAACTACCGAAGCCGTCGAGTCATGGCCCAAGGATTCGGAAAACCGTTCTACTTTATTGGTGGAGGCTTCAAGCAAGGCTTTATGGACGACCGCCTAAACCTCAGTGTGAACTGTCGAGACATCTTCAATACTATGGGGTGGAACTATGAAACAAGGGGCCCTGGCTTCTACTCAGAGGGCCAATTCCGCTGGATGAACCGCGTTGTTGAAGTAGGTTTGACCTACAGCTTCGGTGAGGTACAGCGTAGACGTCGTCAGATGGATCGCGGTGGTCGCGGTGGCGGCATGGAAATGGAAATGTTCTAAATGAAATAATACGAGAGCCCCGGCCGTTTGGTCGGGGCTTTTTTTATCTTAATAGGGTTAATCGTCATCTAATGAAAAAGCTGCTAGTTCTCTTACTCTTTCCGCTGGGACTCTTCGCCAATGCTCCGGCGAGCATTATGTCACCCACCGTTTACGACCTTACCGGAATCCTTGAACCAGGACAAGAAGTGGTCAGCATGATTACCGACGAAGGGAAGTTGGCAGAATTTAAGCTTAACCCGGATAACAACTACCTCGTTATACCGACCTACGGAACGTTCTATTATGCAGCAGTAGCAGATAGCTTGGGCAACATGAGTTACCTCTACTTGGGTCCAAAGTCGGTGGTGGACGAACCCTTGATTCAGGAACTTCCCACAGGACCTACGCCGGTTCAAGCAGGACTCGGTGTTGCAGGAAAGGGAACGGCAATTTCATGGATTACCGGCTTATCGTGTTTGGGTATTGGAGTTTCAGTTGCAAATAGCTCTTCGGACCCATGGGCGGGATTTGTTTGGGTCGCTGTTGGTGCTGTCATCGCTGTATATGGAACCATAGCCTCTGTGATATACGGCACTTTTAAAGGGGTTCAGACGTCAATGCGAAACAATAGTGACAAGTACATGCGTAAGCAACTGGCGAATCAAGGCAGTAGTTTGAGCTATGTCGTCGAACCCGTGGCGTTGGAATTAATTCCTGAGGAGTTAAGAGTACCCTTGCTGGTAGGTCAACGATAAGGTTAGAATTCTTCGTCGTAGTCAACTCCTGTTTCTAGATTTGTGGTTACTGTGCTACAGTCCACGTCGATGTCCAATTTTCCTTGAGGGCGCTCAAACGGATCCATGCTAATACCCAACTCTGGGTTCGCATAGTTTTTCTTCATGTATACTCCCCAGATAGGCAGGGCAGAGGTGGCGCCTTGACCGTAGTAAGTTCCCCAACCCCCACCGAAGTGTGCCGCACGGTCTTCACAACCGGTCCATACACCGGTGATAAGATTGGGAACCACGCCCATAAACCAAGCATCAGAGTTGTTCTGTGTGGTCCCGGTTTTACCAGCAATTTCGTTGGTGAATTCGTACGGATATCCAGTCACTGCATTGTTGCGGTAGAACTTCTCGCCGTAGTTGTGACGAAGTCTTTCGCCAGTTCCGTCCTCTGTTACACCCATGAGCAGTTTAAGGATGGCATAGGCGTCTTTTTCACCCATCACTTGGCGCGTTTCCGGGGTAAATTCTTCAAGTACCACACCGTTCTTATCCTCGATGCGCGTGATCATGATCGGCGAAACGTAGCGGCCCTTATTGGCGAAGGTGGTGTACGAACCGACCATCTCAAAAACGCTGAGGTCGACTGTTCCCAAGGCTATGGAAGGTACCTCAGGAATGTCCCCGGTGATACCCATCTTGCGTGCAAGTTCAATCACAGGTCTCGGACCTATCTGCTTCATCAAAAAGGTGGTTACGGTATTCATCGAATTCGCCAGGGCGTGCTTCAAGGATTTGGTTCCGCCGTACTCGTCGTCAGAATTGGACGGACACCAATCTTCCAACAACCCGAATTCCCCTTTTTCGATACAAATCTTTGCATTCGGCACCTCCATACAAGGGCTGTAGTTCTTCTCAATGATGGCCGATGCATAGACAAAAGGCTTGAAGGTAGACCCTACTTGGCGCTTACCCTGTTTGACGTGGTCGTATTTGAAATATTGGTAGTCGTTTCCGCCGACCCAAGCTTTTACATAACCCGTCTGCGGCTCCATAGACATCATCCCCACCTGGTACAATCCTTTGTAGTACATAATGCTGTCTCGAGGACTCATGGTGGTGTCGACATCTCCGTTCCAACTAAATACAGTCATTGGGATAGGCGTATTGAACACCTGCTGAATGCTGTCCATCGATGCCCCACGCTTTTTCATGCCGCGGTAACGCTGGGTACGGCGCATGGCTTGGTCCACAATCTTACGGACATTGCCTGCAGGATCTTCCTCAAAGTAGAAGGGTCCGTATTTGCGGTCTTCCTTGATGATATCGAAGATGCGCTGAAGGTTACCCATGTGCTCTTGCACAGATTCCTCGGCGTTGTGCTGCATCTCGGAATTGATCGTAGTATAAATCTTCAGTCCACCGGTATACAGGTCCAATTCATTTCCCGTGCGTTTCTCGTAGTCCTTAATCCACCCTTTCATGTAGCCGCGCAAGTACTCACGGAAGTACGGGGCAAGACCCGCAGTGTGGCTTTGCGGGCGGAACTCTAGCTGTATGGGCAGTTCCTTCAAACTGTCCTTGGCCTCCACAGTAAGCAGGCCATTTTTAACCATCTGGACAAAGACTTGGTCACGGCGTTGCTTTGCGCGCTCAGGGTAGCGACGTGGGTTGTACAGCGAAGGATTCTTTGCCATAGCCACCAATACCGCAGCCTCCTCTAACTGAAGGTCAATGGGTTTCTTATTGAAGTATACTCGGGCCGCTGAGTTGATCCCAACCGCTTGGTAGAGGAAGTCAAATTCGTTCAGGTACAAGGCGATAATCTCCTCCTTGGTGTACATTCTTTCGAGCTGTGCAGCAATGATCCATTCGCCCAATTTCTGACCAATACGCTCCACAATATTTCGTGCTGGGTCATTGAACTGCATCTTTGCGAGCTGTTGGGTCAGTGTAGATCCACCACCCTTTCGGCCCAGTCCTGAAAGTGCACGGGCCAAAGCTCTAGCATCAATCCCACTGTGCTCAAAGAAGCGCTCATCTTCCGTAGCAACCAAGGCGTTGATGAGGTTGGGAGAGATTTCATCGTAGGTTGCCGCAGTTCTGTTTTCACGGAAAAAGGATCCCAAAACCTCACCGTCTTCGGTGATGATTTCAGTGGCCAATTTGGTATCGGGATTCGCAATCTGTTCGATGGACGGCAATTTTCCAAAGGCACCCAAAGAGGTCAAGTACAAGGCCAGCGCCAACCCCCAAATAGGGCCGGTAAAAATGACTAATGACCAAACTACCTGTTTGGTGTACTTACGCTTTGCGCCTTCTTCTTGTTGCTTTGCCATAGTTCAAAAATAGCCTTTTGTCCGCCGCACTATTAACGTACGATAAGAACTTTTCCTTGTGCCGTTACTTCTCCTAAATCGTCCGTGGCGTAGACGATATAAACACCAGACGCTACCGGATGACCGTCCAATTTTGTTCCGTCCCATTGCGCCTGTCCACCGGCAGCCTGCATGTCGTAGACCAGGGCGCCACTCACGTCGGTTACCTTAATTCTTGCGTCTTCGCTGTTTCCTTGGATGAAAATAGGCCCTTCGTAGCCCGGGCGAACCGGATTGGGGTAGATGTGTAATTCTGGGTAGTAGCCGCTGTATCCTGGCGTAGCATCTCCTCTAAATCCAATTAATCCAGCATCCGTAGCAATCAATACTTCACCGGTAGTAGGATCAGTCGCTATGCTTAAAATAGTGTTGCTGAGCAGCGGACTGTTTTCCGCCGTGAACTGATGAATGGTTCTTAACCCGTCTGGGCTGACCAAGAACAGGCCTGCACCTCGAGTACCTAGCCACTTCTGATTGCCGCCGTCCACGTGGATGGCGCTCACTGGATTTTCTCCAAGTAATTTCTGAACGACCCCTTCTTCTTCAAAAAGAATAGGCCGTGCATCTCTGCTGCCCGTGCCGTCAAATACATTTTCCGGGCTGTACAAAACCACCAACCCTTCATCGGTACCTATCCATAGTTCGCCGTCGTTGTCAAAGGCCATACTCAGCACCTTATCTGAAGGAAGGTTCCCGTTTCCAACCCCTGAACTCACCTGACGCTTAATGCCTACACCACCGTTTTCTGAATAGCCGTACAAGCCGTTGGTTCTGCTCTGGATAAAGACCATTCCGTCCTTGGCGACCACGTCTTTTAGGGCTACGGCATCGGCCCCAGGGCTCAGCGAGTAGGCACTAAAGTTGCCTTCTTCATCAATGCTGTAAAGTGGTGTGCTCACCAAGGACTGCACGCCCCAAAGGGTTCCGTTTTCGTCGAAGGTGATGCCCCCGGTGCGAAGGTCGCTTGCATTACCACCAACGCCTTTTAAGACACCACCGGTATTGCTGGTGTTGAAGAAGGCTGCCGTATCGGCAAACGAAGGATCGCTGATGCCTTCGAGCTTAATAAGTCCCTTGCCCCATGAGCTAAGGTACAGCTCGCTGGCACCGGTGCCCGATATCTTGAATGCAGCGTCCACAATGTCTGTAGCGCTGTAGAGTTTTTCAAAGCCGAAATTGGTCCAATCTTGCCCCGAATACACACTGGCTCCATCGGCGACGAAGGTCTTCGTCCAAAGGTCCGTCAGTGCCCCCGGTGAGAGGATGACGCCACCAAAGCTCTCGGGACCGCCCGGGTCCAAAGAATTCGAGAAGGTGAAGTTTCTGCCCTGCCCGTAGCTAATGACCTTGTACGAACGGTCGCTGTAGGGCGAAGGCGGTAAAAATCTTTTCACCTTGCTACCATCGCGTACGCGAATGAGCCCGGTTTTGAAGTTGCCGATGTAGATGGAGCCGTCTGCTTCATGTTGTACGGCAGCGATGGGGCGCAATACACCTTGCGCGAAAAGGGCGCTTGAGATGTTGAGGGAATCGCCAAAGGTGTTTTTTGCAGTGGATTCGCGAGCCAACACATTGAATTCTCTGGTGATAATAAGCCAATTGGCTGTCGTTGAAATGTCTTGGATGCTTTGACCACCTACGCCCGATTGAAATGGTGTACTGTAGCCTTCTGCCGTCCATTGCCCCGTTGAATTTTCAGCCAAGGCCAACAAATAGGACCCTGAGGTTAGATCGTCTACGGCATAGATGAAGCGCTGTTCCGAAGGGAAGTAGGTGATGTGCTGAGGATCGAATTGGTCAAATCCCAAACGGTAATCTGTCGTGCTCCAGGAGGGTAGTGTTTCCTTCAAATCACCTACCAGAAATTCAGTGTTGAGTGAAGGCGAGTAGGCCACTGCCATACCTGAAGGGTTGATATCAAACGATTTAATAGCTATGGGGGAGAAGTTTGCTCCTAGCAGCAGGGTGCGACCGGCGAGGCGGGTGGCTATGTCGAATTCTACGAGGCCGAAGTCGGTCGCGATATAGGCCATTCCGTTGTAAAACGAGATATCGTTAATGCGCTTGAGTCCAGTGTACGAAGGGGTCTCTTCGATCGCTGCGATAGAGGAGATGCCCAGGGAGGTCCAGATGTCTAAGCGCCCGTTGGCGTAGCCAATCCATACAGTGCCGGAGGCCTCGTCGGCTTTCAGCGCCGTGATGTTCGATCCGGTCAATCCATTGATGCGTGAATAGCGAGAGATTTCATCCGAATTGGAATTGACCACCAATAAATTATTCGAGGAAGCAGCGAAAACGTAGTCGTCCAGTGCCGCGGTGTATTTAAAGGTGTTGTACGGCAGGTGATCTACCCAGAATTCAAAGGGCTCGGCGCCGGCTATTTTGTCCTGATCCTGAGCATATAAGCAGGCCGAGGGTAGGCAAACACTAAGGATTGTTATCGGAATGATAAAAAATAACCGGAGCTGTCTGTACATGCGTTCAATTTACGACCTTAGTAGAGGAATAAACGTATGGATGTATACGTTTATGATGCAAAATAATAACGACCATGGCATGCAGTAATTGTAGTAGTGGTGGCGGTGTTCCTAAAGGCTGTAAAAGTAACGGCTCGTGTGGAACTGGAGGATGCAATAAATTGCCGGTCTTTGATTGGCTTTCAAATATGGAACTTCCCTCAACAGAGAAACCATTTGATTGGGTTGAGGTCAGATTTAAAAACGGTCGCAAGGAATTTTACCACAATGCGAACGAATTAACCCTCCAGGTCGGAGATGCAGTGGCTGTCGAGGCCCACTCCGGACATGATTTAGGCAACGTTTCCATCGTTGGAGAGCTGGTAAAGCTCCAAATGAGTAAGAAAAAATTCAAGCTTGAGAAGCAGGAGCATCACATGAAGGTGTACCGTCATGCTTCGGAAAAGGATCTAGAAAAATGGGCAGAAGCCCGTGCATTGGAGAAGGATACCATGATGCGCAGCCGCGAGGTGGCACTTCGATTGGGTCTTAAAATGAAGATCTCCGATGTAGAATACCAAGGGGACGGCACCAAGGCCATCTTCTATTACACGGCAGACGAACGTGTGGATTTCCGTCAATTGATTCGTGAGCTTGCACAGCTCTTCGGCATTCGCATTGAGATGAAACAGATCGGTGCGCGCCAAGAAGCGCAGCGACTAGGGGGGATTGGCTCGTGTGGTCGTGAACTGTGTTGTTCCACCTGGCTTTCAGATTTCCGCAGTGTGAACACAGCGGCAGCGCGCTACCAGCAGCTCAGTCTGAACCCTCAGAAATTGGCCGGACAGTGTGGTAAGCTAAAGTGTTGTTTGAACTACGAGCTCGACAGCTACATGGAGGCGGTTAAGCGCTTCCCATCGCCGAACAAGAAGCTCAAGCTCAAAGGCGGTGTAGCGTTTTTCCAGAAGATGGACATCTTTAAGGAGACGTTGTGGTACGCAACCGACAGCAACCCGAATGACTGGGTACCGCTAAAGCTGGACCAAGTCAATGAAATCCTAGAAGCCAACGAGAAAGGTGAGTTCCCAGAAGATTTGGGTGATTTCCGTTTCGAAGAAGTGAAGGTTGAAAAGGCATCAGGTTTGGAAGTAGCGGACTTTGTGGGCGGCAATGCAGAAGACAGCATTACGCGTTTTGACCAACCGAAGAAGCGTCGTGGTCGTGGCAATAACCGTAACAGAAACCGCAACCGCAATCGGAACAACAAGCAAGGCGACAAGGCTCCAAAGAAGTAATGAAGAAGATCCTACCTCTTTTGGCCGCAGTTCTATTGGCCTCCTGTGGAAAGAATGTGGTGCTAGACGAACTGCACACCTTTGATGACAGTAGGTGGCACATGGATTCCGTGGTAACGGTAGTCTGGGAGCCCGAGCAATCGGAGGATCCGGTCTTTATGAGCATGTACATCCGCCATTCGACTGAGTATCCGTACAACAACCTCTTCCTGTTTAGAAGCATTGAAAGCACGCAAGGAGTAGAGTACACGGATACGGTTAATGTGGCATTGGCCGACCCACTAGGTGTCTGGAACGGCTCGGGGATGAGCAATCTGAAAACGTTAGAAATCCCGATCGGACAAGGAGCAGTACGCTTTCGTGACGACGAGCGCTACACCTTAAAAATCACACAAGGCATGCGCGATACCGTGTTGTACGGCATTCAAGATGTCGGGGTCCAATTCGAGCAGGTCAAATCTGACGATTAGCGTTCTAAGATCTTTTTAACTGCGCCCATAATGTATCAACGAGGTGTTCCGCCTTCCGCTGACTAAAATCTTCGATCTGATGTCGGCACG
>JBNAAX010000018.1:0-1891 GCA_049631665.1 Schleiferiaceae bacterium | reverse complement strand
TCCGGTAGCTACAATGACCTCCCCTTCAAAAGATTTAATTTTTGGAAGCAGGACCAATTCTGCCATCTTCCTACTCATCGCATAATTCTCCTTTTTCATCCCATACGAACCCGCCATTCCGCAGCAACTGCTCTTCACGCGGTCCACCTTGGCACCTAATAATACCTGCAGAACATAGGCGGTATCTCCCGCGCTCTCCAAGCTCTTTTGGTGGCAATGCACGTGCAATAAGATCTCTTCTTCGTACGCCTCAAAAGCATCTTTAGCCCGGTCCAATTTTGGCAGCTCGTCCGCTAAAAATTTATCAATCGTCGCAATGCTCTGCGCTTCAATCCACGCTTTTTCTTCCGGCAACAACCGTCCATATTCATCCACGGCGCTAAGAACGGCACTTGCCTCCAGGCCTAAAATCGGCGCATTTTGGAGCGTTTTCGCGGCATTTTGTAGTTTTTTTAGTGCTTTTTGGGCAATTTTCTTCGATTCTGGCAAAAAACCACCACTTAGCGCAGCGCGTCCACTTGGGCTACAAACGACCGCTGGACTATAGCCGAGCGCGCCGAGCACATCGCAAGCTTTGCCCACCAACATCGGCTCATTCGCCTGAGTAAATTCATCCACCCACAAAATCACGGAGCGCTCGTGGCCTGCTGCGCTTTCTACCGAATAGCCTTTTTCATACGCTTTCATGTAGGCGGGATTCGCAAGCCCTGGAACAGACCGTTCAGGATGAATGCCCATCAATCGCTTGGTCAGCCCGGATTTCAAAACTGGATTGATTAAGCGCCACCATCCCTGATAGCTCAAACTCTTGTGGAAGTTGGCAAAGGCCTTATCGGCCATAGTGCGTTTAGCCCGGTTTTGATACAAGTATTCAGACTTCATGGCGGCCATATCGACCCCTGAAGGACATTCCTTGGTACAGCCTTTACAGCCGACACAATGCTGCATCGCTTCGGCCAATTCCGGCGCTTTAAACCCTTCTATACTTTGCTCGGTCAGTACGCTGCGGAGCACATTCGCCCGTCCGCGAGTACTGTCCCATTCGTCTCGTGAGGCCATGTAAGAAGGGCACATTAAGGCACCGGTGAAAGGCAGACGTCGGCAATCTCCCGATCCGTTGCATTTCTCTACGGCACGTAAGAATCCGCCCTCTTCGCTGAAGGGAAACTGGGTATCTAAAACGGGCTCCTCTCGATCTACTTCATAGCGCAAATCTTCGTTCATGGGTTTGGCGCCCACAATCTTGCCGGGGTTCAACCGGTTCTCGGGATCCCACGCCTTCTTGAAGCTTTCCATCCAAGGGTAAACCTCGGGCCCGTAAAAGTCTTTGATAAATGCTGCACGGACGCGACCGTCTCCGTGTTCTCCCGATAAGGATCCACCGTATTTCTTGACCAATTCCGCACTAGCCTTACTGATTTCATACAGCAACCGAACCCCTTCAGAGGTCTTCAAATTCAAAATAGGTCTTAAGTGCAATTCCCCAGCACCGGCATGCGCGTAGTACACACTTTCCTGGCCGAAGCCTTGCATCAATGCATCAAACTCACGGATATATTCTTGAAGCACATCAATACGTACGGCAGTATCTTCAATACACGCCACAGGTTTCGCATCGCCCGGCACGTTGGAGAGCAACCCCAACCCAGCGGCACGGAGCTTCCAAACTTTATCGCTGTCGTCCCCAAAGAGCTCGGCTCTGGCATAACTGTGCTCGCATTGCAGGACGGCTAACTTCTCAGTGAGTTCCGCCTCGCTCTCGCCACGAACTTCCACCAGCAAAATGGCTGCAGGATCGCCTTGGACAAAATCACGGTAGCTTGCATATTCCTTGCTCTCACGTGTACATTCTAAGATGATGCGGTCCATGAGCTCCAGCTGGTAGGGGGTA
>JBNAAX010000017.1:0-32262 GCA_049631665.1 Schleiferiaceae bacterium | reverse complement strand
ATACTTTTTGATCTAGGGAATACCACCGCTAAGGTATTGGACACCAGTACCAATGAAATCTTTAGGTTTTCAAACGACGATTTTGAGGGCTTCCTTCAAGAACATCGGGATCGACAATTTTTTGGATATGCATCGGGTTCAATCGCTTTATCCCTTGGTCAAAATCCGTCTGTTCGGCTATTAGATGTCAATGATAATTGGCCCTTAACATCCAACTACAAAAGCATGTCTACTTTGGGAATGGATCGTTGGGCGTTGTGTAATGCACATTATCTGGAAGGGCACCATAGCTTTCTTCTGGTTACTATGGGTACCTGTATCACTTACAATGTAGTCCGTGAAGGGGTGTTTTTAGGCGGTGCTATTTCGCCTGGCTGGGAAATGCGATACGACGCAATGAACAAGATGACAGCGGCCTTGCCGCGTGTTCAATTTTCTGAAACTTCAGGGTTGTTGGGCTCAGATACTGAAGGAAGTTTGCATGCCGGTGTAGACATAGCCTTGCTCAAGGAAATGGAAGGAATGACTACTGATTATACTTCCACTTTCAAACTAAATCAAGTCCTTATTTGCGGAGGTCATTCAGAACGTTTGCCTAAGCCCCTAAAAAACTACATATTTGCACCCGTTAATTATGAACTACATGCCATTAGGCGCCTCTACGATTATTATGCCGAAAACGGTACGCTTTAATGCCCTTCTTTCAGCCGCATTCTTTGCGCTGACCCTAGTGGTGCCTGGTGGTGTAGCTGCTCAAACCAACTCAGTAAGTCCGTTAAGTATCAACGGTTTTGGTGAAACATCCTTTGGAATCACCCCAAATTATCTTGCTATGGGTGGGACGGGAATTGCCAATGTTGATCGCTTCTCGATCAATATGCTGAACCCTGCGGGATACACAAACATGGATTTCGCAACCTTAGAAATGAGTGGTGCGCATCGATCTTTTAGACACCGCATAACAGACGAGGACATTGATCAGACGAATTTTAATACCTATTATGATTACTTCGGATTTGGTTTCAAATTCAACGAGTATTTCGCAGGCTCATTTTCTGTAAGCCCATTGGCAGCAAAAGGATACAGCATTAGCGTGGCCGATTCATCGGACGATTTTGGCGTGTATGAATACCGTTCTATTGGTCAAGGGGGTTACGATAAATTCACTTTTGGACTCGCTGCACAGCCGTTCAAATGGATTTCGGTGGGAGCCAATGCCAAATACATTTTCGGAGAAATCGACGAAAGTAACAAAACGATTATTGCTGATCCGGATTTCTTATCGGTGAGTAATTCGAGAAGAACGGGAATAAGTGATTTTACTTTCGATTTTGGAACGCAGCTTAAGTTCGAATTTGGCGAGTACCGATTAACCGCTGGTGGAGTTTATGCTTTAGGCCAAGATTTGAACGCGCGTCAGATTTCCACGCAATACACCTTTATCAACAGCGGGATTGCTGAGTCTGTAGTGGATACACTCTTCTACGACTTAGGTGAACAAGGACGAGCCGTTTTACCCTCTAGCTATGGTGTGGGTATTGGCTTTACCAAAAACGTCAATAATTCTCCAATCGACGCCTGGGACATTTTGGTGGATTACCGCGTGACGAATTGGGACGAGTTTAGATCGTTTATTCCAAACGGAGGTGTGGATCCTGGAGCAACAATGCTCAATAGCGAGCGCATGAGCTTTGGTGCAGCCATTGTCCCTGCCTACTGCTTTCCAGCGCTTGGAAGAAGTAGAAACTACTTTGTACTTGCGCGCTACCGCATTGGTGCGTTTCAAGAAGTTGGTCAGTACCAATGGGACGGCGTAGGTTATACTTCTCGCGAGTTTAATGCGGGAATCAGCTTCCCAGTGATTTACAGATCTTTAGCGCCTGGTGAACAAAAGGCAAGCTTTTTGAATATAAGTATGGGGAGAGGTCAAAGATGGGACGGAAACTCAGCGAACCTCCGCGAAGATTATTGGAATTTCAACCTAGGTATCACTTTGAATGACAAGTGGTTCCAGAAATTTAGATACAGATAAACAACAATTGATTATGAAGAGAATAGTATTTCTTCTTGCCGCAGTAGTTATGACTGCGAATGTAAATGCCCAAAGTAAATGGGGTGAATCGGTAGCCGATTCTGTGATTTGTTATGACAACTATAACATCTTTGGTTCTTTCTATCAGAGCAAGGATTATGCTGGTGCTTTTGAGCCATGGTTGAAAGTTTACCAGACTTGTCCTGCAGCAAAGAAAGCAACGTTCATCTACGGTCCTAAGATTGTTGAAACGAAGATTAAGGCAACTACAGATGCTGCAGAGCGTCAAGGATATGTTGATCTTCTCATTGGTTTGTACGATGATCGTCTCCAGTATTTCCCAGGTAAAGAGGGTTATGTACTGTCAGAAAAAGCCTCTAAGTACATCAAATACAACAAAGACAGCGTGGAAGCGGCGGCTGTACTTTTCGAAGCGGCTTATGCGGTTGCAGGTAAGGACATGTCTGCATCGCAGTTGAATGCCTACTTTTTGACGAACATTAAGCTGTTCAACATTACCAAAGATGTGGATGCTTTGTTTTCAGTGTACAACAATGTTATCGAAGCATTGGAGTACAACTCGATGCAATACAGCAATGAGATTTCTAACCTTAGCGCCAAGGCAGATTCTGTAGAGTTGTCTTCAAAAGAGCAGAAAGCTTTGGCTCGTGCTCAAAAGACGTTGCCGAACTACGACAAGGTTCAGAGCAATATTGAGAAGGCGTTGTCTCCATTATTGACGTGTGAGAAACTTGCCGTTATCTACAACGAAGAAAAGTATAACGAGCACCAAGACGACGTAGAGTGGTTGAAGCGTGCGGCGAAAATGCTTCAGAAAGAGCGTGAAGGTGAGGACGGCGAAAAAGGGAGTTGTATAGACAATCCAGTGTTTTTGTTAATTGCAGAGCGTCTATACTCTTTAGAACCTTCGGCTTCAGCAGCACGTTCTGTTGCAAAACTGGAAGTTCATGAGGGCAACTGGGCATTGGCTAAGAAGTACTACACTGAGGCTATTGACCAAGAAGAAGATTTGCGCAAGACCGCGGACGATTACATGGGTCTAGCGTATGTAAACAACAAGATGGGCGCGATGTCTTCAGCGAAGAGCAACTGTTTGAAAGCAGGACAGCTTCGCAAGGATTGGGGGAACCCTTACTTGTACTTGGCAACATTATACGCTGATGCTGCAGGTCAATGTGGTTCGAACGCTGTGGAGAAAAATGCCGTGTATTGGGCAGCAATCAACAAGCTAAGCTATGCACGTAGCATTGACCCAACCATTGCAGACAAAGCGTCTAAATTGATCGCCGCGTACAGCGCAGCAGTACCTGATAAAGGTGTAGCGTTCCAGCTTGGCTTTAAAGAAGGTGATCAAATCAACATCGGATGTTGGATCAACGAAACAGTAAGTGTGAAGTTCTACTAAACACGAGACGATAAATTTTGTGAACTCCCAGAGGCGTGAGCCTCGGGGAGTTTTTTTTCGCCTACATTTGAGAGGATATTTGACTGCAGTAGCTTTGTACAGGAACCTTCAACATATTGTTTCTTTCGCCCTCGTTTTGCTTGCGTTTTCCTCGTGTAAGAACGACGAGAACGTTGTTGAGGAAATCAATGCTCCGCTGGTCAATTATCCTCTGAACGAGCAACGTCACGCCAATATCATTTACAGCGATAGTGGTATAAATATCCTTGAAATAGATGCTGCCTTAGTGCAGGATTACGGCAATATGGAACCGCCTTATGTGTTTTTTGGAGGCGGATTAAACGTGCGCTTTTACAACGGTCCGGAAATGAGTTCGACGGTAATGACAGCAGATACTGCGCACCAAGACAAGAAAAGCGATTTATGGGCCATAGGCGGTAACGTTATTGTGCGAAACGGAAAAGGTGAGCGAATGCTGACTGAACTTCTGTTCTGGGATAAGAAAGAGGAACGCTTGTATACGGATAAGAAGGTGACCATAGAAACCGAAGGACAGTTGATTACCGGTCTTGGTTTCGAGGCCGATCAAGAATTTAATAATTACCGAATCTTTAAGGTTCAGGGTGAAATCACAGTAGACGATGAATAAACTAATACGCGTAGTTGAGATTGCTTGGCTCGCGGTGGCAGCCGTGAGTGCCGTTGAAGTATATATGGGATGGGGCGATTGGAACCGAACCATTAAGTTTTCACTAATACTTGGGGCAGCTGTATTCATGTATTTCTTGCGCCGAAAAGGCCGCTTAAAGCAAATGAACAAATAGTGCAAATCACCACTATCATCATAGTGTCCATATTGTTTTCGGCCCTGTTCTCAGGGTTGGAAATGGCCTATTTAAGTATCAACAAACTTCATGTCGAGCTTGAGCGTCAGAAAAGCGGCTGGAACTACCGTGTTTTAGGTTATTTGGTTGACCGACCAGCAGCATTCATTGCGGCAATATTGGTCGGAAATAATGTAGCGTTGGTCCTATACGGGAACTACATGCACCAGTTCATGGAGCCTTATTTTGTGCAGTGGTCTGCATTTGACTACCTGGTTCTGCTCGCGGAAACCTCCATTTCAACCATCATTATCCTCGTCTTTGCGGAGTTTTTACCAAAGACGGTTTTTCGGCAAAACGCCGAAGGGCTTATGAAGGTATTGAGTGTTCCTGCGTACTTAATTTTCTGGGTACTTCGAGTACCGAGTGCCCTTCTTTTAGGTGTGAGCCAATTCTTCTTAAAGTACATCTTTAGAATTGAGGCAGAAGAGGAGAGCAACGACTTTGGTCGAGTGGAATTGGACCATTATGTAAGAGAACGCGTACCCAATACTGTGGAGGGAGATGACGAGGTTGATCCAGAATTAGAAATCTTCAAGAATGCCCTGGAATTTCCTGAAACCAAGGCAAGAGAGTTCATGATTCCGCGTACGGAAATTGAAGGGGTTGAGGTCAATACCGATTTAAAGGAGGTTCATGCCTTCTTTATCGAAAGCGGCTATTCCAAACTTCTTGTGTTCGATGAAAATGTCGATAAGATTATTGGCTATGTGCATGCATTCGAGCTCTTCCGTCATCCAGAGAACCTACAGCGCGTATTGCGTCCGGTGAGTTTTATTCCGGAGAGCATGAAGGCAGATGAAATTCTGAATTTATTTACCAAGGAAAAGCGCAATATCGCCATCGTTTTGGACGAACACGGCGGAACGAGCGGCATGATTACCTTGGAAGATGTCATTGAGGAGATTTTCGGTGAGATTGAAGATGAACATGACGCCGAAGCGCTTTTAGAGAAAGAAATACGCTCCAATGAGTGGTTGTTTTCGACCCGTTTGGAGGTGAGCGACATCAATGAAAAGTGGGGATTGAGCATCCCCGAAAGTGAGAATTACAACACCTTAGGAGGGTACATTTTAGATGTGCACCAAAGCATCCCAACCAAGGGTACGGTCGTGAGAAGTGACCAATACTTATTTATCGTAGAAAAAACTACGTCCAATAGGCTCGAAGAGGTGCTTGTAAAGGCCATTTAATTGGCTCAAAATCTTATATTCGCAGACTCATCACAATAATTGCATAGTAATGGCAACAATTGAACGCATCAGACAACGCTCAGGTTTATTGATCGTTGTAGTGTTTGTAGCACTTTTGGCATTCTTACTTGGCGACTTGTTTAAGTCGGGAGGTTCGAAGTTTTTTGGAGATCCTAATATCGTTGGTTCAGTAAATGGCGTAGAGTTATCGCGTCAAGAAGTGAGCAAGAAGATGGAGGAGCTCAGAGCAGGTAATCCTGAAACATACGCGAATACTTCTAGCGTGCAGTTGGCAAACTTTGTTTGGACCAACTTCATGTCGGATGCTATCCTCGGCGAAGAATTAGACGCTGCGGATATGAGCGTATCTGAGCAGGAGATTTACCTTGATATCATCAACAACCCAAACATCCGCCAGAGCTTTGCCGGTGCAAACGGTCAGTTCGACGAGAACATGTTCAAAAGCTACTTGGCGCAGGTACGTGATAACAAAGACGTCACTGAGCAGAGCGCAGAAATGTGGACGCAATGGTTGTCTTTTGAAAACGCTGTAGTTAATCAAGCGAAGAACTTCAAGTTCACCAATGCTATTGAAAAGGCAGTATTTATGCCGTCTTCATTGGTTGCGGCAGAATTTGCTCGTAGTGATGCGCAGCACCCAGCACAGTACGTATATGTACCATATATCGACGTAAACGAAGACGAGATTTCTGTTTCAGAAGCGGATGCGAAGAAGTACTACAATGCACACAAGGACGAGTTTACTCAGAAAGATGGTCGCAACATTGAGTACATCAACTTCCCATTAGCGCCGTCTCAGGCAGATCGCGATGCTCTTAAGGCAGAACTAGCAGTACTCTCACTAGAGTGGTTCTCAGCAGAGGATGATAGTGTATTTGTGAACTTGCACAGCGACGTTCGCTTCATTCCTGAGTACTTTACTATCGACCAGTTGGTGGGTACAGGTATTGATACGCTCGTTGATGGACAGGATGTAGGTTACCAGAAAGGACCGATTGATTTAGGAGGTTCGTTCTCTGTAGTGAAGCTCGTTGACAAGAAAGTTTTAGCAGATAGCGTTCAAGCACGTCACATTTTAATTCCATTTGCAGGTGCTACTCGAGTAGATCCTAGCGTAACTCGTACGCCGATGGAAGCCAAGACTTTGGCAGATAGCCTGTTTGCTTACTTGCAAGACAATCCATCTGCATTCGAAGCTGTTAGTCAGGAGTATTCTTCGGACGTAGTTGCTAAGGAGAAAGGTGGAGACTTGGGGTACTTTGGTCGCGGTATGATGGCCAAGCCGTTTGAGAACTTCTGTTACTTCGGTAAAGAGGGTGATTTAGGTTTGGTGCCAACACAGTTTGGTTTCCACATTATCGAAATCACTGATCAGAAAGGAGCAAACCAAGCCTATAAAATTGGCCAAGTGATTCGCGAAATCCTTCCTTCTGATGAAACAATCCAGGCATTGTACGGACAAGCATCTACTTACGCAGCATCAGCACAGAGTGCAGACGATTACCGCGTATTGGCTATGGAGCAAGGCCTGTCTTTGCGCCCTGCAAGAAACCTTGCGCAATTTGATGAGGTAGTTCCAGGTTTGGGTACTTCTCGTCGCGTGGTTCGTTGGGCATGGGATGACGATCGTGAGATTGGAAACATCGGCCTCTTAGAAAATGACGGTAAAGGATACGTTGTAGTAATCCTCACTGATAAACTAGAAGAAGGAACGACTCCTTATGAGTCTGTTGCTGCTCAATGTTTGGAAGCTGCGAAGAAGGAAGCGAAGAAGGCAATCATCACAGAACGTCTTGAGGCTGCCCTAAGCAGTGCTGCAAGTATTGAAGATGTGGCTACTGCTGCAGGTAAGCAGGTACGTACTTTGAACTTCAAGGTAGGCCAGGCGAACATTGCAGGTGTAGGTAACGAAGCTAGTGTTGTGGGAACCATTTGTGGTATTCCTTCAGGTGAATTAAGCGGAGTTATTGCTGGAGAGAGCGGTGCATTTATTGCAATCACTCAGCCAGCACAGCCAGCACCTACTGTTGATTTCTCTAACCAAGCGCGCACAACTCAGCAGAGCTTGAGAAATCTAGTGAGTGTTCAAGCATACAAGGCATTGCAAGACAAAGCAGATATCGAGGACAAGCGTCACTTGATGTTCTAAGCAGCGTCTTTTGCAGATAAAGAAAACCACCCCTCGGGTGGTTTTTTTATGCTTGTAGTTTCCTGTATGACTTCGGATCAGAAGGTTGAAAGAGCCGCAATCAAGGAGAGAGAACGGTGGATTAAATGCTTTAAGAAAGCCTGTTCTGTCGTTCGCCATCCAGCTTGATGAAGATGAACAGCAATAATGTGAAGCCCCATAGTGAGGAGCCTCCATAGCTAAAGAATGGCAGAGGAATACCCACAGTTGGGAATAGCCCGATGGTCATGCCAATATTGATGACCCAATGGGTGAAGAAGATACTGGCTACGCCATAGCCATAGAATCGGCTAAAATTGTCTTTCTGACGCTCAGCAAGCCATATAATACGGCCAATGAGCAGTCCAAAGGCTAGCATAAGTAGGAAAGTCCCTAAAAAGCCCCATTCTTCGCCAACCGTACAGAATATGTAATCCGTGCTCTGTGCAGGAACAAAGTCTAATTTAGTTTGGGTGCCATTTAAGAAACCTTTTCCAGTCCACCCTCCAGAACCAATAGCAATTAGGGATTGCAAGGTGTTGTAGCCTGCTCCAGAGGGATCGTTTTCTAAGCCTAACAATACCTTGATTCGTACCTGTTGGTGCGGTGCTAAGATTTGTTCCATGACAAAACCTACTCCGTACATGATTGCGGCAGAGACGGTGGTAAAGAAGGCGTTGTAGAGCAGGAAGCGCCTTTGTTTGGGTAGAAATAAAAACAGAAGAAAGGCTAGAATTCCCAGAGCAAGCAATGCAGTTCTTAATGGAAGCACTAAGCCCGCAACCGCCAATGCGACACCCCCAAGTGTTATACCGATGTAGTATCCCGGCATCCCTGCTCGGTACACCACGAATATCAAACTCAGGTAAACCAAAGTTGAGCCCAAATCGGGCTGCAGCGCAATTAGAATACCCGGTACTCCTAGAATGGATAACCCTAGAATTCTATCCCGCCAATTCTTCATGGTTTTCCTTGGTAAACTTGCGTAGAATGCCAGCATTAATGCAGTAGCAAATTTTCCAACTTCAGAGGGTTGCAGGCTAAATCCCCCAAGGCCGAACCAACTTCGCGCCCCACCAATTTTTTTCCCAACGAATAAGACTAGGATCAATAGCAGAATGCTCAATGCATACCACAGCGGCGCAAAATTGGTCCATATCCTGTAGTTGGTGATCATGGTGAAGAAAATGATCAGGAGCCCTCCCACAATGAACAGTCCCTGTTTGCCATACTCCTGGTCCAAGGAGAAGATACTCGCGGATTCTTCGTTGTAAACGGCAGCGTAAATGCTTATCCAACCCCATATACAGAGTAGAAAGTAGAGGCTGACCAGAATCCAATCGAACCCAACGCGATTTCTATTTCTATTGCCGTAACCCATTAGAAGTTTGCTTCGTAAGTGCTGTCTTCCCCGTAAATGACAAGGTGCTGTTTGCGGTATTCTTCGTGGAGTTCTCCTTCCAACATGCGTTGCTCGAGTCTCGGTCTAGTGATGGTGTCGCTGAGATACAGCTCGGTCATTAGACTTGATATAGGTGCCGCCCACCTAGACCCCCAATAACCGTTTTCAATGATAACGGCAATGGCAATTTTAGGATCATCCTTTGGGGCAAAGCTTACGAAAATACTATGGTCCTGACCGTGCGGATTCTGTGCCGTTCCCGTCTTTCCACATTGAGAGATGTTCTTCAAACGCACAGCCTTTGCTGTACCGCTTTCAAATACATCGTACATTCCTCCAATAACAGTCTCAAAATGGATGCTGTCAATGGTCGTGTATTTCGGAGTGAGGAATGCACTGTCTATCTGAGCACCTTCAACACCTTTAATAATGTGGGGCGTGAAGTAATAACCACGGTTCGCAATGGCCGCTGTCATATTCGCGAGCTGTATGGGCGTTGCCACTAGTTCCCCTTGGCCTATCCCGTTACTTACTGAGGTTGCCCCTTTCCATCCGGTATATCCTAAGAATCCATCGTAGAAGGCGACATCAGGGACCAGCCCCTTTTTCCCTGTAGGCAAGTCATTGCCGAGGTACTTACCCAATCCGAAGCTCTTAACATGGTTGGACCATATTTCTAGACCTTTACGAGAGTCGCCTCCATGATCTACTGAACGCTGGTAAACCGAGCAGAAGTAGTTATTACAGCTTTCTGAAATGGCCTTTCTCAAATTCATCGGACCGCCCTTGCAATGACAAGCCACCGTCAAACTTCCATAATGCCAACCGTGTTCGCAGGTCATGGTCGTTCTTGGACTGATTACACCTTCCTGAAGACCAATCAATGCCCCAACTAGTTTAAAAGGCGACCCCGGTGGATATTCAGCCAAGATACCTCGATCAAAAAGCGGCTTATTGATGCTGTCGTAGTAGAGTGCGGTGTAATTTCTGCTGCGCAGTCTTCCGACCAATTCATTCGGATCGTAATTCGGAGCCGTCACCATTGCTAGAATTTCTCCGCTTTCAGGTTCAATAGCAACGATACTTCCACGTTTTCCGCTCATCAACTGTTCGCCGTACAACTGAAGGTCTAAATCAATGCTGCTTATTAAATCTTTGCCTGGAACTGGCAGTAAATCGTGTGCGCCGTCTTTCCAGCCGCCTATTCTACGGTTTCTGTGATCTACAGTATAAAATCGCTTTCCGTGTTCACCTTTAAGGATACTTTCATAACTCTTATCTATCCCACTTTTCCCAGAGAGATCCCCCATGGAATACCCTTGGTTTTTACGAATAAAGTCGGTGTTTACTTCTCCAATGAACCCCACAACATTGGCAGCACCTGGCTTTGGGTAATTTCTAAGGATACGCTTTTGGGGATAGAATCCCGCGAACTTCTTTAGTTCGGTATTAATTCGTGCGTAGTGCTCTTTGGGCAACATCTTCATGAACATGCTGCTGCGGAAATAGCTGTACTTCTTAGCTTTTTCTAGACGCTTCTTGATGTCGGCTACTTCTAATTCGAGCAGTCTACCAAGCTGTACGGAATCTAAATCTTTTACCAAATAAGGACTCACCATGAGGTCGTACGTCGGACTGTTTCCCACCATGAGTTGACCGTTACGGTCGTAGATGTAACCGCGCGGCGCGTACAGTTTCTCGGCTTGCGTAGCATTGCGTTCTGCCCGCGCCGCGTACTCATCATTCATAATTTGAATGTTGAACAGACGCACACTGAATATCAATGTGATTAAAACGATAACCGAATAAAATGCTGCTTTATGCTGCATAGCGTTTGGACAAAAGAAAATGTGCGATCGTAAGTAACCCAACAGTGCTGAGGGTTGACATCAAGATACGAAGTCCAAGTGCTGAAAATTGAGAAAATCCGCTGTTTTCTACAGTAAATAATAACGAATGGTGAAGAAGCACTAAAAGGAAGGCTAGTGGTAAGAAATTCCCCAACGGAAGTCCGCTTAATGTATGGTTGGAGTTTTCCTCTCGGAATCCGTAAAGGAAGCTTTCAATCGACGGTTTGGCTGCGATGGTCATAAGCGCAGCAATGGTATGTGCGCCGCCACTCTGCTCAAGGCTGTCGAGCGTTGAGCCTATGATAAACGCCAATACATAGGTCGTCATTCTAGGGGTGTTAAATGGAATCACAAAGAATGCCCACAAATAGATATAGGGGTTGCCGTAATCCGTTAATGGCAAATCTTGGATGAGCAACCATTGGACGAAAATGGCAAGAACGGCAACGCCAAGTATGCGACCTACATTCATTCCATATTCAGTTTTAAGGTGTCCAATTCTTCTTTCCCTTTGAATTGGCACACATATACCCAATCCATATTCATGAAGTCTGTGGTTAAATTCACCGTGGCATTCCAACTTAAGTCTTCTTCACTCTGCGACGCACTATGCACAATGCCCGTCAGAACAGGGGGTGCGATTTCTGCCCGTGTGTAGGAGTAAATGCTGTCGCCTGGTTTTGGCTCAAATTCCCGTTCGATGTCGTTTAGAAATGCTGTTTCAACCGACCCGGACCAATTCAATTGTCCCAATCCTTTTCCTTCAATACGAGCGCCAATACCCCCTTTGCTGTGGGTAAACGGTAAAATATAGGCATAGTTTTTTGTGCTTTCACTTACAGTGCCGACCCATCCTTGGGCACTAACCACACCCATTCCTGGCTGCACACCAAGTCGTTTGCCCGCATTAATGATAATGTAGTTATTGACTTTTTTGTAGCTGTGATCGATGACCTTGGCTGGAACATAGTCGTACTCCGATGAGGCTGCAAACTCAGGAGCGGAATTTGACCACACGGCGGCTTTTAGAACGGCATTTTCCCTAGCCAACTCATCATTAACATCTTCGAGGGACCAGTAATTTTTCCATCCATTGGTAGCATCGGTAAATGTCGCAGCAAGCCCTGTGCCCACTGTGTTGATCCAATGTTCTGAAACGGGATTCTTAAAGGAATGACGTACAACCGCCAATAGCAATAGGGCTATGAGCAACAGATTATTGCGATACCTCGATAAGAAGAGTATCAGTTGCTGCATGGCGGGCTATTTAGTTTTCTAAAACTGTCTTGAAGTGATCGATATTCTTGAGAACGACACCCGTTCCTCGCACAACGGCGCGTAGTGGATCCTCAGCAACGTAAACAGGAAGATCGGTCTTCAGCGAAATTCTCTTGTCTAACCCACGAAGCATAGACCCGCCACCGGCGAGGTAGATACCGCTGTTGAAGATATCCGCTGCAAGCTCAGGAGGTGTGTTACTCAAAGCTTCCATGATAGCGTCTTCAATACGCGTTACACTCTTCTCTAGCGCTCGGCTGACTTCGGCGTGTGAAACACTCACCTGCTTAGGCTTCCCTGTTAGAAGATCACGACCTTGAACCTGGAACGGTTCTGGTGTTTCTTCAAGGTCTTCTAGCGCAGCGCCAACAGAGATTTTTATGTTTTCTGCAGTGCGCTCACCAACGTATAGGTTATGTTGTGTTCTCATGTAGTTGGCAATGTCATTTGTAAATACATCACCAGCAACTTTTATGGATTTATCACAAACGATACCCCCCATGGCAAGTACAGCAATCTCTGTTGTGCCACCACCGATATCAATGATCATGTTTCCTTTGGGTTCGAGGATGTTTACTCCAATACCCACAGCTGCAGCCATAGGTTCGTGGATAAGGTATACTTCCTTGGCGTTGGCATGTTCGGCAGAGTCACGAACGGCCCGCTTCTCTACTTCTGTAATTCCAGAAGGAATACAAATAACCATGCGAAGGCTAGGGGGGAATAGTCTTTTCTTGAAGGCTGGAATGCTCTTGATGAGCTCACGAATCATGTATTCTGAAGCTTCGAAATCAGCAATTACCCCATCCTTCAAAGGACGGATGGTTTTGATGTTTTCGTGCGTCTTTCCGTGCATCTGACGCGCTTCTTTTCCCACGGCAATGATTTTCCCTGTTCTTCTGTCTTGTGCGACAATAGATGGAGAGTCAATCACCACCTTGTCTTGATATGTGATAAGCGTATTGGCTGTACCCAAGTCAATCGCTATATCCTCTGTCATGAAACTTAACCAATTCATGGTCTTAAGGTAACAAAAAATTAGTGTTTGAAGTGACGAATTCCAGTGGTAACCATTGTCAATCCATTCTCGTCACAATAAGCGATACTTTCCTTGTCACGGATCGAGCCTCCAGGTTGAATAACACAAGTGATTCCTGCCTTGTCTGCAATCTCCACACAATCTGGGAACGGGAAGAATGCATCCGAAGCCATGGCCGCTCCGCTAAGGTCAAAACCAAAGCGATTTGCTTTTTCCACGGCCTGGTTCAAAGCATCTACACGAGATGTTTGGCCTGTTCCTGATCCCATTAATTGGCCGCCCTTGGCCAAGACGATCGTATTTGACTTTGTATGCTTACAAATTTTTGCTGCGAACTCGAGGTCTTCGAGCTGCTGCGTTGTAGGTGCAACCTTCGTCACAGTCTCCATATCTGCTGCGCTCTCTGATTTTGTGTCTCTTGCTTGTACCAAGGTTCCATTTAGAACAGTGCGTACGTTGTATGCAGGAACTTCGCAGTCCTTCAAGATGAGAAGCACGCGGTTCTTCTTGCTTTTCAAAATCTCTAGAGCATCTTCATCGTATCCAGGTGCCATTAGGACCTCGAAGAACAATGTATTCATCTTCTCGGCAGTAGCTTTATCTACAACTCTATTTGCAGCAATCACACCGCCGAAAGCGCTCACAGGGTCGCCAGCCAATGCATCGTCCCATGCCTCTGCAAGAGATGGGCGTGTAGCCAAACCACAAGCGTTATTGTGTTTGATGATTGCAATGGTCGTCTCTTCAAACTCGCGAATTAGATTCACGGTAGCATCGATATCTAGAAGGTTGTTGTAGCTCAATGCCTTACCGTGGATTTGCTCGAGTGCATCATCGAGGTTGCCGAAGTAGGCTGCTTCCTGATGCGGGTTTTCACCGTAGCGCAAACCTTGTTTCTGACGTCCGCTCATTTTAAGATCCAGACGGTCACCAGCGAAGTAACGATAAATGGCGGTGTCGTAGTTGCTACTTTCGTCAAAAGCCTCAAGCGCATAGCGTCTTCTGATTTCTAGCGTTGCGCCTTCCTCAGAGTTCAACACGGCAAGCGCATCTTCATATTGTCCCATGTTGGAAATGATCCAACAATCTTTAAAGTTCTTCGCTGCTGCACGAATCAATGAGATGCCACCGATATCAATCTTCTCGATAATATCTTGTTCTGGCGCGCCAGAAGCTACGGTTGCTTCGAAAGGGTAAAGATCGACAATCACTAAGTCGAAATATGGGATCTCGAACTCGTTCATTTGTCCTTGATCACTCTCATTATCTCTACGCGCTAGAATGCCGCCAAAAACTTTTGGGTGCAATGTTTTAACGCGCCCTCCCAAAATGGAAGGGTAAGATGTTAAATCTTCAACACGCTCTACTGGGATGCCACGGCCTTCAATAAAGGCTTGAGTTCCACCAGTTGAATAAATAGTTGTTCCACCGGCATTTAGTGCGTCGACAATAGGTCCAAGACCGTCCTTATGGAAAACTGAAATGAGAGCGTTTTTGATGCGCATATCGTACAAGATTGTTGTGTGAATAATGAGAAAGTGCAAAAGTAGCATAATTGGTGCCTTTTTGTGCGCTTTTCTCTCTAATTTTGAGAGAAACCCACTACCTCGTGATTGTTCTCATTCGCCTCATTAAAGAAAGCTTGATTTTCGCTGTTATTTCACTGACAGTAAACAAATTGAGAACCTTCCTTTCCCTGCTTGGAATCACCATAGGGATATTTGCAATCATCTTGGTTTATTCGATCGTCGATTCTTTAGAGAAAAACATTCGAGACAGCGTGAGTCAGCTCGGTGATAATGTCGTTTATGTACAAAAATGGCCTTGGGGCGGTGGTGGTGAATATGCTTGGTGGAAGTATCTCAATCGCCCTGTGCCTTTAAGTAAAGAAAGCGACTTGTTGAGGAAGCGTTCTCAATATGCTGAAAACGTTGCATTTGGTACTTCCCTGGGCGGAGCTACTGCTAAGCGCAACGGTATGGATGCCGGTGGTGTTGAAGTCTTAGGGATTACTTACGAGTACAATCAGATCTGGGATTTTGATCTCAAGGAAGGCCGCTATTTCACGGAAAATGAAATGTATGGCGGAAAATCCTATTGTATCATCGGAGCCAACATTGAAGAAGGATTGTTTCCAGGAGGCGAAAGCGCCTTGGGCGAACAGATATCCATCAGAGGACAAAAACTAACGGTCATTGGTGTTTTTGAAAAAGTAGGAGAGAGCTTGGTCGGACAGAGTTACGATAAGATGGTACTTGTGCCGTTCAAGTTCGTTCGAACCGTGGTGAATACAGATAAAAACGACGGCAACCTTATCATGGTCAGTGCGAAGGAAGGAATTTCGCTGGCACAACTGAAAGACGAGTTAACTGGTTTGATGCGTTCTATTCGCCGCCTTCGTCCCGGTGCGGACGATAATTTTGCGCTGAACGACCCTTCGTTGATTTCCAATCAATTGGACGGATTGTTTGGAGTATTAGGCCTTGTGGGTACCGTGATTGGTGGGTTTTCCATCCTTGTAGGTGGTTTTGGAATTGCCAACATTATGTTCGTGAGTGTCCGTGAGCGTACCAACGAAATAGGCATCCAAAAAGCACTTGGTGCGAAAAACTTCGTGGTCTTGATTCAGTTTTTGACCGAGAGTATTGTCTTATGTCTTGTAGGAGGAGCTGCCGGATTGTTCCTGGTTTATCTCGGTGCTTTGGCAGCTGCAAAAGCTTTTGATTTCGACATATTCTTAAGTACCAGAAATATCATTGTAGGGCTCGGACTGAGCGGGGTAATTGGATTGCTTTCTGGATTTATTCCAGCGTGGATGGCTTCTAGACTAGATCCGGTGGAAGCGATACGTATGCAGGCTTAGAGCCTTTGCGCGACAAAATTGGCCACCGCTTCTAAGAGGTCGTGATCCTCTTGGGTAAATGGGTCCAGTTCGTGTGAATCTATATCTATCTGACCTGCGAGATTTTCTCCTTTGTAAATGGGTACAACAATCTCACTTTTCGTTGCAAGGCTGCACGCGAGGTAATTGTCTTGGGCATGGACATCTGGTACTTCAAAGGTTTTGCCGCTTACCGCAACTTGACCGCAGATACCCCTGCCATAAGGGATAACTGTATGGTCCGTATACGCCCCAACGTAAGGTCCTATCTCGAGTTGCTGCTTCTCATCGTTCATGAAATAAAAGCCGGTCCAATTGTAATAAGACACCTCTTCGTCTAACCACTGCACTAAAGATTTCTGCAGTTCAATACCGCTAATTGTATCGAAATTTTCTAGGTCTTTTATGAGTCTTTGACTGAGTTCTTGCTTCATGCGGGGTGTTTGTTGATAGAAAAGGTTGATTGATGAGTAAATGTAGCACGGTTATTGTTAAACAAGTACGAAATTAGCTTTGTTAAGCATTCGTTGCAATAACACTGAACCCAAAACAATTCTACATGAGAAAGTTTTTACTCTCATTGACTTTTTTGTTGGGAGGCCTATCCGCTTTTAGTCAAAGCACGACCACTCCAACCATCAGTCTTCAAGCGTGTCAAGGCGATTCGCTGATCATGGCTTTTGATATTACCTCTCCTTTCAACGTAGGCAACACGTTTTCTGTTGAGATGAGCGATAATACAGGAAGCTTCAACGGTACTTTCGTATCAATCTCCCCATTACTTGCCTATGGTGTGAGTACTGGAAATGAGATTGACGTCTTAATTCCGGACAATACTCCGCAAGGCGTTTACAAATTCAGAATGGTGAGCTCAAATCCAGTTGTGATTTCAGATACCATTTCAAACGTAATTATTGGTGCAAACCCAACAACAGGTATTACCGCGTACAACTGGTTCGATAAGGCCGGTGAGATCACTTTCTGTGAAGGCGATACCGCACTTTTGGTAGCGAATCAAGCGCCAACGGGCCAAAGTTACACGTACCAATGGTTAAGTGGTGGTGGCGCCATTGCCGGTGAAACCAACGATACATTATTCGTAACAGCCTCGGGAACCTACGGTATTGAGGTGAGTTCCAACCTTTGTGACGCAACTTCGAACGATACCATCGTTAACTCTTACCAGCCAGGCACTGAAGTATTCGCGAATAGTGGCGCGGGGATCAACTACATCGGTATGGATTCCATCCGTATGTGTGAGGGTACTGTGGCAACCTTAGAATATTTCGCTTTCCCTTCACCGGGGATCTTGGGTTACGAATTCAATTGGTTAAAGGCGGACAGCGTAGATATCTTTGGTGATACCGTTTGGTACTACACCGGTGATACTGCAGCTGCCATTGATGTTGATACAACGAGCCAATGGTATTTGGAGGTGACCTCCATTCCTGGTGGTTGTGTGGACACTTCAAACGCTTTCTGGGTAATTGTTGATACAGTTCCTTCTACGGTAGTCATCAATCAACCATGGCCAGGCCAACCGTTGCCGACAACGACTTTATGTTTGACAGATTCAACGCTTCTAACAGCGACCGATACAGTATTGTATGACTCTTGGGAATACCAGTGGCAGATTGCTTATCCTTCGGGCAGTGCAAACTGGCTGAATTTGGCGAACGATACGCTCCCTTGGTTGACGGTAGATACCTCTATTGTAGCAGATACAGCAGATTACCGCTTGGTATTGACCAACGAAAGTTGTGATTACATTTCGAATGAAACTACTGTGAACTTTGTACCGTTCCCAACCATCTCTATCCTTCCTGGTGATTCGTTAGGCGTTTGTGTCTACGATAGTGTTTTGGTCTCTCTACAGAGCAACGCATTAAACTTCGCATGGAACGGTGGTCAATTCGTAGGGAAGCAAAATTTCTTGAGTGTTCCAGGTCAATATGTGATCGAAGCATTTGGTGTCAATCAGTGTAAAACGGTCGACACCTTAGATGTTTATAACTACACATTGGTGGCAACTGCTACAGCGTCTCCTCAGGTAATCAGCCCTGGAGAGAGTACAACGCTGAGCTCAACAGGTGGTACGAGCTACTACTGGTTTGCAGATGCGCCTTCGTACTACAGCAACCAGCTTGGTTCAAGTACAATGGCCATCCCTTCGGTGGATACTATTACGTACTACATTCAAGTTGAAGATATCAACGGCTGTACGGATACAGCAAGCGTTCAGGTTTTTGTTAGTGAGCAAGACACAAACATTATCAATGCTGGGATTTACGGTAATCTTCAGAACGTGATTACACCGAATGGGGATGGGAATAATGATATCCTTGACCTTAGTGGTGTTACCGATGGTGATGCATGTGAGTTCACAGTGTATACTCGATGGGGCACACCGGTTTACAACCAAGAAGTATACAACAACGCTTGGGGCGGGACCACCGACGGTGGCGCGCAGTTGGAAGACGGTACCTATTATTATGTCTTAACCTTTGAGAATAATATAAGGGTCAAGGCTGCAGTAACCATTCTTAACAACTTCTAATCATGAGAAAGCAGCTATTAATATTCGCATTGTTGGTTGGAAGTCTAACTGCCAGTGCACAGCAATTGCCACTTATTTCAAGTTACTTGAATACGGCCTACTTGTTTAACCCTGCCTTCAGTGGCATTGAGGGTAAGACAGAGATTTCAATTCTTAATCGCCGTCAATGGACGGATATACAGGGAGCTCCTGAAACGCAATTCATGGCGTTCAACGGCAACCAGAATGATTTGAAATTTGGATACAGCGGCTATGCCTTTAGTGATAACACGGATATCGTAAGCCGTTCTGGATTCTACGGCTCATACGCTTGGCATGTCAAGTTCACGGACAAGAACAGTCTGAGTTTAGGATTGGGTGCGGGATATGTAAACAACAACATTAATGTGGCGGGTATTCGCGTGCCGGATGAATTGGACCCTGTATTGTACAGCCAACTGAACAGTTCAAAATTTGATTTGAATTTCGGTTTCAATCTACAATTCGGAGATTTCAACATTGGTGCTGCCGTACCAAACCTCTTGGCTCCAAAGGTGGACTTCGGTGATAACTTCAACAGTCCTTATCAGTACCACTACATGCGTCATTACGTGATTAATACAGCTTATGATGTACAGCTTCAGAAAGGTCTGATGACTCTAAGTCCTTTTATCACGGTACGTGCCAATGAGGTAACTATACCTCAGGTTGATGCGGGTTTGATGTTTAACCACAAGGAGTACTTCTACGTGGGTGCTGCGTACCGTTCTTCTTATGCAGTTACGGGTAATGCGGGTGTACACGTTACAGAAAATATCAGTCTGGGTTATGCTTATGACTTCTCTCTAAATACTTATGGTTTTGCTTTAGGTAATTCGCACGAGTTTATGTTGCGTTACACCTTTGGCGAGAGTAAGAAGGACAAGCGTTTAGAAAATGAAATCAAGAAATTGAAGGACCGTCAGCGTCGTCAATCGGGAGACCTAGAGGATCTTCTAAATGACCGTTTGGATGAGTTCAACGACGAGGTTGCGTCGAAGCAAAACGAGCTTTTTGAGCAAGAAAAAGCAGAGCTACAACATCAACTAGATGAAGCAAAAGCTGAAATCAATAGTAGAATAAAAGGATACGATTCAGAGCAATACGCCGGGCAGGTGAAACCGGGATCGCCAGGATTTTATGTTACTGCAGGTGTATATGGTGAAGAAGCAAATGCACATAAACTTGAAAATAAACTGAAGAGTGACGGAATTGCTGTAGATATTTTCCAGGATAAGATTAATAACATGTTCTATGTATTTATTATGAAATTCCCGGACTACGACTCTGCTCACGATGCTCAGGTTTCCAAATTTAAGGGCCAGTATAACGGGAGCCTTTGGATTAAGGTTGTCAAATAGTTTAGCATAGCTATTCGTACCTGCCACTGGCGCAGGTACGAATACTTTCTCTATTCAAGTTCGGAGGTTCTGCTTGGAAAGATTAAGTCTTGATTCTCTTGCTCAGCTTTTTTGACCAACCTCCCACCATTCAAAATACGCTCGGCTTGTTCCAAATGACGACCGATATGAGGCACGATCATTTCTAATGCTGTCAAGGTTTTGACCATGATAGGAGGTGCGGCGCTTAAAACCATGGTATTCCTGAGCTCAGGGCTGTGGGGAATAATGCCCAAGATCTTCTCAATCTGGCTTAGGTCAGAAATGAAGTTTTCCATCACCTTCTGTGCACTCAGCTTGAGCTCTGGATTTTGAATGCGTCGCGGTTGCAGCTTCTTAGGTGCACGAATTTTTCGCGCCTCAGGTTTGCTCAACGGAGACATCCATCCGTGCGCTTTTTTCTGAAACCAGCTCAGTGTGAGTTCTTCCGTTTGACTTGCTTCTTCCGCTTGACAGACCTTAGTCAGCTGCGGTAAATAGCCTTCATTCACGTTGTTGATGTGCTCAATGCACTCAATGGCAGACCATTGTTCGCCCTGTGGAATGAAAAATAATTCGTCCTCTTCAAGGAAGTAAAAGGCAGTTTCAAATTGCTTTTTATAATTGGCCAATTCCGCCAGCCTTGAATCAATAAAGTCTTGAACTTTCATTATGCTTCTACAGGTTTTTCCAATTCAACGATGCTGCTCAACATCTGGTGAACGTCTTGTAATTCAATAATGTTTTGAGCGACAAAGGTGAGCTTCTCTCCCTTTTGTTTCACTTGAACCTTGCGTGGGTTGCGCTGCAAATAGCCCAGGATGGCCGAGAAAATAGGCAGTTGGTAATACTCGCTGTTGTTCTCGGCGGCAAAGTGCCCGATAAACTTACCCATCTTGATGATGAGCTTCTGGAAGCCAATATGCTTGGCCAGCCATTTGATACGTACCGAATAGAGTAGCGCTGCCACAGACGGCGGGATAGGGCCGAATCGGTCTTCCAATTCCAATTCAATGAACTGTAAATCTTCCTCTTCAGTGAGTTCGCCCAATCGTTGGTAAAGCTTCAGTCGCTCCTCGATGTTGTTCACGTAGTTATCAGGGATCAATAATTCCATGTCGGTATCAATTTGGACCTCGTCCACAAAATCGGACCCCTTGTCCTTGTTCTCCTTTTCGTAGAGGTCTTTGAATTCGTTCTCCTTCAATTCCTTTACAGCCTCCGCCAAAATCTTCTGATAGGTATCAAAGCCCATATCCGTGATAAATCCACTCTGTTCGCCGCCCAGCATATCGCCGGCACCCCGAATTTCTAGATCTTTCATGGCAATCTTAAACCCAGAACCCAGATCAGTGAACTGCTCGAGCGCACGTAATCTTTTTCGTGCCTCATCAGTCAAGGTGCTCATAGGAGGGGTGATCAACTTACAAAACGCCTTCTTGTTGGAACGGCCCACACGACCGCGCATCTGGTGCAGATCAGACATCCCAAAGTGGTTGGCATTGTTGATAATGATGGTGTTCGCGTTCGGTACGTCCAATCCACTTTCAATGATCGAAGTAGCCACGAGTACATCGTATTTGCCGTCCATAAAATCGAGCATGACCTTCTCGAGCTTCTTGCCCTCCATCTGTCCGTGGCCAATGGCTACGCGGGCATCCGGAACCAATCGATTCACCATACCAGCGACCTCTTGAATATTACTTACCCGGTTATTGATGAAGAACACCTGGCCGCCGCGCTGAATCTCATAGCTAATGGCGTCGCGGATGCCTTCCTCATTAAACCCTACCAATTCTGTTTCAATCGGCTGTCGGTTCGGTGGTGGGTTAGTCATCACGCTCAGATCACGCGCTGCCATCAGCGAGAACTGTAGCGTACGCGGAATAGGCGTTGCCGTCAGAGTAAGCGTGTCGACATTGACCTTGAGTGTTTTAATCTTGTCCTTCACAGCAACACCGAACTTCTGCTCTTCGTCAATGATCAATAATCCAAGGTCCTTAAACTCGACGCTCTTGCTCACTAGTTTATGGGTACCGATGAGGATATCCACCTTGCCCTCTGCAAGCTTCTTTAACGTCTCGCGCTGCTGACCCGCGGTTCGGAACCTGTTGATGTAATCTACGTTTACCGGGAAGCCGTCTAGGCGTTTCGAGAAGGTCTTAAAGTGCTGGAATGCTAGTACGGTTGTCGGTACCAACACAGCCACCTGCTTGCCATTGGCAACGGCTTTGAACGCAGCGCGAATGGCGATTTCGGTTTTTCCGAAGCCTACATCTCCACAGATCAATCGGTCCATAGGCATCGGACTCTCCATATCTTTCTTGATGGCTTCCGTAGCAGACATCTGATCTGGTGTATCTTCAAAGAGGAAACTTGCCTCCAATTCATGCTGCAAGTACCCGTCGGGCGCACATTGGAACCCAATAGCTTCGCGGCGTTTGGCGTACAATTGGATCAGATCGAAGGCAATCTTTTTCACCTTCGCCTTAGTCTTCTTTTTCAGGGTTTGCCACTGCGCAGACCCGAGCTTGTGAAGGGTAGGTGCGGTCCCGTCTTTGCCGTTGTATTTGCTGATCTTATGCAGGGAGTGGATGCTCACATAAAGAATGTCGTTATCGCGGTAAACGAGCTTGATGGCCTCCTGAATTTTCCCGTTGTTATCGACCTTCTGTAGTCCACCGAACTTTCCAACCCCGTGGTCCACATGCGTTACATAATCCCCAAACTCCAGCGCATTGAGTTGCTCGAGAGTGATGGCTTGTTTCTTTTTCGCGCCGTTTTTGATGTTGAATCGTTGGTAACGGTCGAAAATTTCATGATCGGTATAGAGGTATGTCTTGGCCAATTCATCTTCGAATCCTTCATGCAAGGCACCTACCGTCGTTTCATACTTTGGCGTCAATTCCAAGTCCTCAAAAATCGCGTGGAAGCGTTCAATCTGCTTCGGGTTCGAACACATCAATACGGTTTCAACGCCTTCCTTCTCACTGCGTAACAAGGTCTGGGCCAAGAGCTGAAAATCTTTGTTGAACGCCCTTTGCGGTAAAGCTTTGCTCTCCAACTTTTCTGAGGTCCATTCACTGCGCCCGTATTCGACGCGTGAAAATTCTAATAAGCCGCGCTTTAATGCATCTCCACTGATAAAAAGCTCTCCTGGTGCTGCACGATGAACCGTATCCCCAAGTTCCTCGTAACGCTCGTGGGCGAGCTCCATCAATCGGTCAAGCTTTGCCACCGCCATAGAGGGAGTGTCCATCCAAAGTTGTGTTTCCTTGGGGAGGTAACTCAGCAGTGAGGCACGACTTTCCAAAAACGTTTTATTCTCCACGTTGGGGACTATGCTCATTTTGGTAGCCTTGCCCACGGTTCTTTGAGTTTCAATATCGAAGAAGCGAATGCTTTCAACCTCGTCGTCAAAGAACTCCACCCGGTACGGATGGTCCTTGGAAAAGGAGAAGATATCCACGATGCCACCACGAACAGAGAATTGGCCCGGTTGAACGACAAAATCTACGCGTTCAAACTGGTATTCAAATAGGGTTTCGTTGAGGAAATCTAGACTTAGCTGGTCCCCAAGATTCACTTTAAGGGTATTGGTTTCTAATTCTTTTTTCGTCACCACCTTCTCGAACAAGGCATCAGGGTAAGAAATGAGAATAGGAGCCTTTCGACGGGCACTTAGGTGGTTCAATACCTCCGCACGCAGCAATACGTTCGCATTATCCGTCGTCTCCACTTCATATGGTCTTCGGTAGGATGCAGGGTAGAAGTAGCTCTTTACAGACGGGAGCAGCTTCTCAATATCGTTTTGGATGTAGGCGGCTTCCTCCTTGCTATTGGTAATAATGAACTGCATACTACCCGTACGCTCGTAAGTGGCAGCGGCTAAAACAGCAGCATGAGAGCCTCCGGCCGCATTAAATCCTAAGGCAACATTCTGCTTTGCACCATGGGCTGTGGTGAGCTGTTCAACTAAAGGGTGGCTGTGGTAGCGGGATAGTAAATCTGCTATTTCCAAGTTTTATTCTTCTTCGTACCTGCGTAAAAACGCATGGGCCATATCCACCATTTCCGGTGAACCGATGAAGAATGGAACTCGCTCGTGCAATTCGCTGGGCTGGAGTTCTAAAATTCGCTGTTTACCGTTCGTGGCAGTACCGCCTGCTTGTTCAACTATAAATGCGAGTGGGTTACACTCGTACAACAGGCGAAGCTTACCATTTGGAGCCATCGTTCCTGTGGGGTAAAGATACACCCCACCTTTGATAAGATTGCGATGAAAATCAGAAACTAAAGACCCGATATATCTTGAAGTATAGGGCCTCCCAGTTGACTCATCATATTGCTGGCAGTACTTGATGTATTCCTTAACTCCTTGAGGGAAATGCACATAGTTTCCTTCGTTCACACTGTAGATGTTGCCCGATTTTGGAATCTGCATGTCTCGGTGCGACAAGCAAAACACGCCAATCGATGGATCCAACGTAAAGCCGTTCACACCGTTTCCGGTAGTGTAAACAAGCATAGTTGAAGAGCCATACACGACATATCCGGCTGCGACTTGGGCATCGCCGGGTTGCAAGAAATCTTCTAAGGTCACGGGTGTACCCGTTGGGGTAATTCTGCGGTAAATGGAGAAAATAGTCCCGACACTCACGTTGACATCGATGTTGCTGGATCCATCAAGCGGGTCCATTAAAACCACGTATTTCGCTTCACGGTGAATATCGTCGTCAAAGCTGATGTAATGCTCTTCTTCTTCGGAGCCTACACCACATACCTGTCCCATAGAGCGCAAGGCTCGCATAAAGGTGTCGTTGGCCATGACATCGAGCTTTTGTTGGGCCTCGCCTTGGATGTTGTCCTGGCCCATAGCGCCAAGAATGTCTGCTAATCCAGCTTTGTTGATTTCCCGATTGACCACTTTTGCGGCCAAGCGAATAGAGGTGAGTAGGTGCGATAAATCGCCAGTAGCGAAGGGAAAATCCTTCTGGTTTTCGACGATAAACTCGCCGAGGGTGGTTGGTTGTACCATGGTCAGTGGTATTAGTTCTGTAATAGGTCCAACTAAGTTACGGTTAATGAATGAGAAGAAGGCCGTTACAAAGCATTACCTTTGCGCCATGAACAATAGAGGTCAAGTACGTGCGAAAAAGCACCTGGGTCAACACTTTTTAAAGGACGAAAGCATTGCAAAACGCATTGCCAATGTCGTTCCTTTCGACGGTGTTGAAAAGGTCTTGGAGATTGGTCCGGGTATGGGTGTAATGACCAAATACTTGCTGGACAATCCCTCTATTGAGACTTGGGTCGTAGAAATTGACGACGAGAGCGTCAGCTATCTCAAGGCCCATTACAATACCTTAAGTGCCCGTATTCTTCAAGAAGATTTCCTCAGATGGAACCCTTCCAAAACCTTCGGCGAAGAGAAATTTGCATTAGTGGGGAACTTCCCCTACAACATCAGTTCTCAGATTGTTTTCAAGGTGTTGGACCACATGGATCAGATTCCGCTTTTTGGTGGGATGTTCCAAAAGGAAGTAGCGCAGCGATTGTGCTCGCCACCGGGAAATAAAACCTATGGTATCCTTTCAGTGCTCTGTCAAGCCTACTACGATCTGACCTATGATTTTACCGTGCCGCCGGGTGTGTTCAACCCTCCTCCGAAGATAGATAGTGGGGTGATGCATATGGTACGCAAGACGGAAGATCCCGATATAGATTTCAAGCTGTTGAAGCGCGGTGTTAAGGCGGCTTTTGGCATGAGAAGAAAAACCCTTCGCAATGCCTTGAAAGTGCTTAACTTGCCAGAAGGCTTCGAGCATCCGTATCTTAGCAAGCGAGCAGAGCAATTGTCTCACACGGAATTTGTTGAACTTTTAACTGCGATCGAAGATGGAAGAAATGAGCATTAGAGCGCGTATAGTGAAGGCATTGGGGGAGACCAATGAGGCTGAGTTCGCGCAAATCATTGAAGGTATCCACCCTGCAGATATGGCGGAGGTGTTGGAGACATTCGTCGCAGAAGAACGTTCGGCTTTCTTTGAGAAGATCGATCCTGAATTGGCCGCAGATATCCTTGTTGAATTTGATGAGGAGGAGCGAGGTGAGCTGGTAGCCACCTATTCTGCAGAGGAAATTGCCCAAGAATTGGTCGGGAATATGGATTCCGATGATGCTGCGGATATGCTTTCTGAACTTCCGGAGGACATGACCAAAGAGGTTCTTTCTCAAGTGGAAGATGTGGAGCAAGCCAAGAAAATTGCCCAATTGCTTACTCACGAAGAAGATACTGCTGGTGCCTTGATGGCAACCGAGCTTGTTGTGGTGAACCGAAGTCTTACAGCCATTCGCTGTGTGGCCGCTATGCGTTCTCAGGCAGAACACATTGACCGCGTCCACGCTGTTTACGTGGTTGACGATAACGATATTTTAGTCGGAACATTGAGTTTAAAAAAGCTCTTGACCGCGCAACGCACGGCTCCGATTTCTGAGCTGTACCGCCCAATCGAACATACGGTACTCAGTACCACTCCCGCTGAGGAGGTCGCGAACATGATGCAGAAATACGATCTGTTTGTCATTCCTGTGGTCAATGCCGCCGGAGAGCTTCTTGGTCGAATTACCCTGGATGATGTGGTCGATTTCATTCGTGAAGAGGCCGAACGCGATTACCAATTGGCCTCGGGTCTTACCGATGAGGTAGAAAGCGACGATAGCGTATATGAAGTTACTCGTGCACGCATCCCTTGGCTGTTAATTGGACTCTTTGGTGGACTTATCGTTGCCTTGATCATTGGCAAAAACGAAGAGGACATTCAACTAGTTCCTGCATTGGCCTTTTTCATGCCACTTATTGCGGCAATGGCGGGTAATGTGGGTGTACAATCCTCGGCTATTGTTGTACAAGCCTTAGCGAGCGACAGAAAGGAGAACAACATGATTCAAAAATTGACCAAGGAATTGGCTGTGGGTCTGTTCAACGGTCTCATCTTATCGCTCGTGATGTTCGGTGCAGGATTGCTCCTAGGATACGACCAGCTTATCACTTTGACTGTGAGCACCTCTCTACTTACAGTGATTGTTTTTGCTTCTCTCTTTGGAACGTTTATCCCACTGATGCTCGACAGATTTAAAGTCGATGCAGCCTTGGCAACAGGGCCTTTCATCACAACGGCAAACGATGTGATTGGTCTGATCATCTATTTCCAAATTGGCCGATTGATTATCGGATACTAATGAAGGCGCTCCTCCTTGACGATACTCATCCGTACCTCGAGCAAGATTTGCAAGCGGGCGGTCTCACATTGGTTCGTGAGTATTCGTCGTCCTTGGAAGAATTAGCCGCTCACCATAGCGATGCTGAAGTTTTGATTATCCGCTCACGCATGCGCGTTGATGCTCATTTTTTAAGCCAATTCCCTTCTTTGAAAGTCATCGGTCGCCTTGGTGCGGGTCTAGAAAACATAGACCTCGCCGAAGCTGAAAAGCGCGGTATTTCGTGCCAGCGCGTTCCTGAAGGGAATGCGCGTGCAGTGGCGGAACACGCGCTGGGCATGTTGCTCAGTTTGTTGAACCATCTTCCACGTGTTCACAGGGAGATTAAGGAAGGCAAGTGGTTGCGTGAACCAAACAAAGGACGCGAATTACAGTCGCTTATCGTTGGTATTATTGGGTATGGCGTGATGGGCAGTGAATATGCTCAGTTGCTAAGCGCTATGGGTGTCAAGGTGCTTGCCTATGATAAATACAAACAAGATTATGCGCCCGAAGGCATCAGGGAGGTGAGCTTGGAAGAATTGCAAGCAGAGGCAGATGTGGTTAGTTTGCACTTGCCATTGACCGGCGAGACCAGGGGGTTAGCGGATGCAGAATTCTTTGCTGGATTTCAGAAGCCTGTTCACGTTATAAATACAGCCCGCGGGCCTATTCTAAAGACCGACGATTTGTTAGCGGCGATGGACGAAGGCAAGGTGCTGAGTGCGGGTTTGGATGTTCTTGAATACGAGAAATCGAGCTTCACGAGCTTGTTTGAAGACGAATTGCCTTTGACTTTGCAAAGATTACTGCAGCGCGAAAATGTACTCTTGAGTCCACACATTGCGGGTTGGACCAAGGAGAGTTTCGAGAAGATGGGCCGCGGTCTGGCGGCTAAAGTGCTCGAGGTGTTAAAGGCTTCTTAGAAGCGCTTGAAAACGAATTGGACCGTATCTGGCGTTCGTTGTTCCAATAAAATATCTAGACCTTCTGTTTCGCGAGTTTCGTCCTCTTCATTGGTGTGACGGATGGTCAACAATTCCACAGAGGAAGTAAGTTCGAGATCGAATTGACCGGTGAGTTCTGACAAAACTTTAGGTACGATGATCGCATCATTGTTGATACAGAACATCGCTCTTGTGGCAGTGTTGCGCATCAAATTTACCACGACGCCTTGCTCGGCAAACAGGCGATATACTGCGCTGAGGTGGTGCTCGGCGATAAAGGCCAAATCTTTGGTGCTAAGCTGAATGAGGATCTGGTTTTTCTTCAAGATGAAGTTCGCTACCTCGGGCTCTGGGTGGTCTACAGCACCAATGGTAGTTCCTTGTAGGGTGGGGTCTACAAAGCTCTTGATGTGCAATGGAATGCCCTTTTTCTTTAGGGGCTGAATGGTCTTTGGGTGGATGATAGAGGCACCGTAAAAGGCCAATTCAATGGCTTCGTTAAACGGCAATGCATCAATCTTTTGGGTATTGGCGAAGGTCTTCGGATCCCCGTTCAACATTCCGGGCACGTCTTTCCAGATGGTGAGGCTATCTGCACCGAGGCAGAAAGCGAATACGGCGCCCGTATAATCGGACCCCTCGCGACCTAGGGTTGTGGGGCGCCCGTCTGGAGAGGAGCCTATGAATCCTTGTACGAAGTTGACCTTGTCCTGGGCAATGTTTGAGCGGATGGCACGGCCGGTTTGTTCCCATTGGACCGTTGCACGGCGGAATTGACCGTCGGTTTTTACCAGTTCGCGCGTGTCCTGCCAAACGGTAGGTACTTCCTGACCAACGTAGGCAGCAATGATGCGGGTGGAGATCAATTCTCCGTGGTGCACAATGTAGTCATAGCCTTCGCCGTAAGAAACATCTTGCTTATCCAGACCTTCTCGAATGCTGGTAATAAGGGCTACGACGTGCTCGTTGATTTGTGTCGGGTCCTCAAAGAGTTCATTGATGATGTCTTGGTGGAAGGTGGCGATAGCGTCAATTTTTGCATTGGCCTCGGATAAATTTCCGTTACTCCATGCGGCTACCACTTCTTCAAAGGCATTGGTCATTTTGCCCATCGCGCTGACGACAACGACCATGGGACGCTGGCTGAATTGGCCAATGATACTGGCTACATTTCGTACGCTCTGTGCATCCTTTACCGATGCACCACCAAATTTGAAGACTAGCGGTGTGCTCATTTGTATTGCGCTAATTGTTCTCTGGTCAACGTTCCCAAATGCCACTCAGGGTCGAGGGAAGCGTCGTATTTTTTATAAAAGTTTAACGCTGGATCGTTCCATTCGAGTACGGTCCATTCCATGCGTCCTACATTCTGCTCAGCAGCCACCTTTACGACAGCATCGAAAAGTTGCTTGCCCACCCCGTGCTGACGGAATTCAGGCTTCACATACAGATCTTCGAGGTGAAGGGTAGGACCTTTCCACGTGCTGTAACGTGGGTAATATAGGGCCATGCCTATCACTCCATGGTCCTTGTGTTCTGCGACGAAACAGTCGAATCGACCTTCAGAAAAACCGTGGGTGATGAGGTCCCCTTCGGTAACAATCACAGCTTCTGGCTCTTTTTCATAAATGGCCAATTCAGTAATAAGGCCTAATACGGCCTTCATGTCATGCTGTTGTGCTAAGCGAATGTTGATCATCCCTGCGAAGGTACAGTAATCTCCTCGTTTGTAGCCTCGCTTACTGGAAGCTCGTTGTAGAGTCCGTGATCAACAGTACCTCGTACCAAATCTTCGATGTTTTCTCGCTCGCGGATAAGGTACGGTGTGTTGTTTTCAATGAGGATTTCCGCTGGGCGCACGCGGCTGTTGTACTGGGAAGCCATGCTGCTGCAATAGGCACCTGCATTGTGGAAGGCGAGTAGATCACCGTTTCGTACTTCGCCAAGCTTGCGGTCGTAACCGAAGGTGTCTGTTTCACAAACGTATCCAACAATGGTGTACAGGCGTTGCTCCCCTTTAGGGTTACGCAGGTTTTCAATGTGGTGGTAGGCGTCGTACATCATTGGGCGAGGGAAGTGGTTGAAGCCACTGTTGACCTGTGCAAAGACGGTAGATGGGGTCGTTTTTGTGCTGTTGACCTTAGCGATGAAGGCACCTGCCTCGCTCACCAAGAATTTACCCGGTTCGAAGATGAGTTTTAAATCACGGCCATATTCCATGCAGAACTCTTTGAACCGCTCACTCATGCGTGCGCCGAAGCTCTCGATATCTGTAGTGGCTTCACCAGGACGGTAGCCCACTTTGAAACCAGAACCGAAGTCAATGTAGGTGAGTTCCTTGAAGTCGTGTGCAAGGTCCATCAAAAGGCTCGCTCCGCGCATAAAGGCATCGATATCCAAGATGTCCGAACCCGTATGCATATGCAGGCCGTGAACGTGCAGTCCCATGTTATTCACGATGCGGTGTAGGTGGCGGACTTGGTGTATAGAGATTCCGAATTTAGAGTCGATATGGCCCACAGAAATCTTCGCATTTCCACCGGCCATGATGTGTGGATTGATACGCACACATACCGGAACGGCGTTGCCAAATTCATTGGCAAATTCTTCCAGAGTTTCAAGGTTGTCGATGTTGATCTGAACACCGATTGCTACCGCCTCTTTGATCTCGTGGATACCTACACCGTTAGGGGTGAAAAGGATCTGATCTGGTTGGAATCCTGCGCGCAAGCCTAACTCAATTTCTCCCAAACTTACGGCATCTAGACCTGCCCCAAGGCTGCGCATTAGCTTTAGAATGTTGAGGTTGTTCAATGCTTTACAAGCGTAGTGGATGTCGACGTCGATGTCCTGGTCAAATGCGTGCTTCATTCTGAAGTACTGACCACGGATGGTTTTGGCATCATAAACATACAATGGGGAACCGTAGGCTTCTACCCAATTCGCTGCATCATTTAATGGAAATTTCGTCATTGCGCTGTGCTTAACAGGGCAAAAGTATCTCTACTGCCAAGCATTTACGCGCAATTGCGGGTATTTAGTCTAAAAAATGACAGATTGTTAAATTTTGAACAATCACATCAATTGATTCGCACCTTGTTTGATCAACTCGACGACACTTGGGTCTAACAAGGTGGAAGTATCACCGAGATTGCTGGTATCTCCTTCAGCGACTTTCCGAAGTATTCTACGCATGATTTTTCCTGAACGCGTCTTTGGCAGACCAGGTACAATCTGAATGACATCTGGTTTCGCAATAGGGCCGATTTCAGCAACCAAAGTGCTAACAATATCATTCCGTACCTCATCCGCGTTGTGCTCGCCTTCTTCCAGAATCACATAAGCATAGATGCCTTGACCTTTGATATCGTGCGGGTAACCTACTACAGCACTTTCAGTGACTACTGAAGAGGCATTAATGGCATTTTCAATTTCTGCAGTACCGAATCTGTGTCCACTAACGTTTATTACATCATCTACACGACCAATAATGCGGAACATTCCTTCCTCGCGACGTGCACCGTCCCCGGTAAAGTAATGGCCCTGGTAATTGCTGAAATATACGTTCTTACAACGTTCATGATCGCCATATGTCGTGCGTAACATAGACGGCCACGGATGCTTCACACACAAGTAACCTTCTACACCGTCGCCTGTGATTTCATTGCCATCACCGTCCAAAAGAACCGGCTGAATACCTGGAAGTGGACGGCCCGCATAGGTTGGACGTTGTGGACTGTGCGCCCCTAAGCCAGAAATCATAATACCTCCAGTTTCGGTTTGCCACCACGTGTCTACGATAGGACAATTCCCGTGTCCGACTTTTTGATCGTACCAGTGCCATGCTTCGGCATTGATTGGCTCACCAACCGATCCAATAACCTTCAGGGAGCTTAAATCTGCACGCTCAACGAATTCGTCACCACAG
>JBNAAX010000016.1:0-33457 GCA_049631665.1 Schleiferiaceae bacterium | reverse complement strand
CGCGTTCCATCTGCCCAACAGGGTAGATTCTTTCGTTGCATGCATTCCCGACAAGTTCAAAAACAGTCTTGCGTGCTTTGGGATCGTCCATCGAAGCTAGGAATCCCTTCGGCTTATTTAAAAGCACGTAACGCATCTTATCTGTCTTCAACGTGGTGCCATTGTATTTCACGACATCTGTAGGCTTCACTTTGTAGCCCATCGAAGTCACGACTTTATTATTGACCGACACCAATCCTGCACCAATGAGGTCATCGGCTTCACGACGGGAACAAATGCCTGCATTAGATAAATACTTATTCAAACGAACTTCGTCGCTCGCACCACTGAGCTGTTCCGCAGTTTTGCTGCGAACGCCTCTGTATTTCTTCGCAGGGCGAGCACCTCGCTGCGGACGGTCATCTTTTTCCTCGCGGTCCCAAGTTTTCTTAGGGCCACTCGCAAAACGATTGTTTGAGTTTTGAGACTTTCCTCGACGAGGTCCGTTGCTATTAGAACGACTGTTGCGCATGGCAGGAATATTTTCTGCAAAGTTAGCTTAGTTCGAGGCCATTAGCACTACGAAAGCGAGCGAATGACTAACATTCTAGGGCAATTATTTCGGGTATGAAGCTTTTCGCTCTGTAAAAGAAGAGCAGTAGCTGCCATTCGTTGCAGTGGTACTTGACCATTAAGGGACCTATTTCTCGGTGAATACGCTCTTTTTGTCCATGGGAAATGAGCCCTTCAGGAAGCCCTCCGTGCTTCCGGTATTTCACTTCAGCAACTATCAACACACCATTTTTTCGGGCGACAACATCAATCTGAGTACGCGAGTGTCGGTAGTTTTCGACCAGGACCTCACAATGGTCATTTCTCAGGTAGGCTGCCGCATGCTTTTCATACAATCGGTAATCCATGTACAAAGGTTGCTGTACAAGGTGCCTAAGAGCAAGAATGGTGGAAAACTCCTAGTTATCAGCAGCTTAGAGCGTGAAGGCGATTTCATGCTCAGAAATTTCAGCATGGCTGCCAATGACAATCGGAAACTGCTGCGAAGTATGTCCGAAAGGCATATTTTGAAGTACCGGAATTCCTGCGGCTTCAAAGTACTTGACCAAGGTCTGTTCTACGGAGTCTCCCCAAGGTGTATCGTGGTCATGGATATCAGAGAATTGGCCCAAGAGGACAGCACTTACTCCATTAAAAGCACCTTTTCGCTCCAAAGCCAGAAGCATTCGGTCGAGGTGGTAATGGTATTCGTCTAAATCCTCAAGCAGCAGTACTGTACCCTCTAATGTAGGTAGGGAAGGCGTTCCATAGATGGAGTAGATTACGCTCAAATTCCCACCAATAACCTTACCGCTGCAAGGGGTTGCTGCCGAGGTAAGGGCCAGCGGTTTTGGTCCGTTTTGGAGCAATTCAAAAGTGGCCTGGAGGTCTTCCTTATTCGTTTTTTCGAAGCTTACCGGCATAGCGGCATGTATACTAGGTATGCCTTTTTGGCAAGCATGCGATAAAAAGGTGGTAAAGTCTGAGAAACCAATGAGCCACTTAGGCTGTGCTTGCAAGGCTTCCCAATCAATATGGTCTACAATTTCGGCGCTCCCATATCCGCCTCGGATGTTCCAAATAGCCTTGACTTCTTCGTTGTGAATGAGCGCATTGGTCGTACGAATACGCGCCTCTTTCGTACCAGCTACCTGACCGTCCTGCAGTAAAATGTCTTCAGAATAAAAGACGTTGAAGCCCGCGGCTTCAATGTAGGCCTTGGCCGTTGAAATCATTTCCCTAGTGGCAAACCTTGCGGTAGCACTCAATCCGATCAAATCACCGGGCTTTAATAAAGCGGGAATTCTTTGTTTCATAGCGGAAAAATAGCACATAAAACCTTCCTATCTTCGCGATACCATTAATTAGGTCATTAGTCCACATGAGTACGAACAAAAAAATCATGGTCACGGCAGCTTTGCCGTACGCCAACGGTCCCATCCACATTGGTCACTTGGCCGGCTGCTATTTGCCGTCGGACATCTACGTGCGCTACATGCGAATGCGGGGTCGGGATGTGAAGTTCGTTTGTGGCTCTGACGAGCACGGAGTGCCTATCACTATCAAGGCGAAAAACGAGGGCATCACCCCACAAGAGGTGGTGGATCGTTACCACGCAATGATGGGCGGTGCCTTCGAAGAGTTTGGGATTAGCTTTGACCATTACAGCCGCACTTCTAGCGAGCAGCACCATAAGAACGCCAAGGAGTTCTTCATGAACTTGTATGAAAAAGGCGCCCTTGAAGCGAAGGAAACGCAGCAGTATTTTGATCCTGAGGCGGGCCAATTCTTGGCCGACCGCTACATCACTGGGACTTGTCCTAAATGTGGCCATGAAGAAGCCTACGGCGATCAATGTGAGAAATGTGGTACGTCGTTGTCGCCTACCGAACTGATCAACCCTAAGAGTGCCCTAAGCGGCGCTAAACCTGAGTTGCGCAATACGACGAATTGGTTCTTGCCGCTCGACAAATTCAGCGATGATCTGCGTACGTTCTTGGAGAGCCGCGAAAATTGGAAACCTAACGTCATCGGTCAGTGTATGAGCTGGTTGAATGCCGGCGATGGATTGCAACCGCGTGCAATGACCCGCGATTTAAATTGGGGAGTCCCTGTACCTATTGAGGGTGCCGAGGGCAAGGTTATGTACGTATGGTTTGATGCACCTATTGGATACATCAGTGCCACTCAGGAACTTCTACCGAACGATTGGGAGCAGTACTGGAAAGGCGAGGATGCGGAAATCGTACACTTCATCGGAAAAGACAATATCGTATTCCACTGCATCATCTTCCCGGCCATGCTGCAGCAGCACGGCGACTATGCGTTACCAAAGCAGGTTCCAGCGAACGAATTCCTCAACCTAGAGGGCCGCAAGTTGAGCACCTCGAAAAACTGGGCAGTTTGGTTGCACGAATACTTACAAGATTTCCCAGGTCAGCAGGACGTACTTCGCTACGTGCTCACTGCTACGATGCCTGAGACTAAGGACAACGACTTCACCTGGGCGGACTTCCAGCAGCGCAACAACAGCGAGCTTGTAGCAGGCTTTGGAAACTTCGTGAACCGCGTAATGGTCCTTACACACAAATATTACGACGGCGTAGTACAAGAGCCTGGTACGCTAACGGACGCAGACCGCGAGGCATTAGCGACGATGACCCAATATGGACGTCGCATTGCCAAAAACTTGGAAGATTTTAAATTCCGTGAGGCGATCGGTGAGGCCATGAGTGTTGCCCGCGTCGGAAATAAATACCTCCAGGAGCAAGAGCCTTGGAAAGTATACAAACAAGACCCAGCCCGTGCCGGGGCGGTACTGTATGTTGCTACACAGATCACTGCGGTATTGAGCATCGTCTTTGAACCGTTCCTTCCAACAACAGCGGCGAAGCTTCGCAGCATGTTGGCGATGAACACCTTACCAGAATGGGAAGCGACCAACAACGAAACCATCGTTGCCGCTGGCACGCAGCTTGGCAAAGCGGAATTGTTATTTGCTAAAATTGAAGACAACCAGGTGGAAGCGCAGCGCGCCAAACTTGAAGCAACCTTAGTTCAAAAAGAAGAAGAAGTGGAAGAGAGCACGCACGCACCACAGAAGGAAGATATCAGCTTTGACCAATTCATGGGAATGGACCTTCGCGTAGGAACCATCCTTGAAGCAGAGCGCGTACCAAAGGCAGATCGACTGCTCAAATTCTTGGTAGATACAGGTCTCGATCAGCGCACCATCGTAAGCGGTATTGCTGAACACTTCTCACCAGAAGAAATGGTGGGCAAGCAAGTGACCGTACTCATGAACCTGCCTCCACGTAAGATTCGTGGGGTCGAAAGCCAAGGCATGCTGCTGATGGCCGAAGACGCAGATGGTAAATTGCGTCTGATGAGCCCAGAGGGCGGTGCAGCGAGCGGTTCAGTAATTGGATAATATTCCGGCTCCGTAGTTCAACGAATAGAATGCAGGTTTCCGGTACCTGAGATAAGGGTTTGATTCCCTTCGGGGCTTCTAAAAACCCGCGCCATTGGCGCGGGTTTTTTATGCATTAACAGCTGTTGGCGAGCACAAATACGAGATATCTCGTTATTGGATCACCTCCGTCATTGGGTAAAAAAATCACTTTAAGTGTGATATTTTCTACGAGGCAAAACGATTGCACTTGCTCTTCTGTTTGGATGTATTCCACGAATGTGTGGTGATAATTACCACACTCATTTAGAACAAGTTGCTTAAAGTTTTCGATGGATATATTAGGGTTCCACTGCTGTTCCTCTTCTGTGTAATTATGTAGGTCGACGATATCATAACTCATAGCTAGCCCACGCCACGCTGAAGCAAAATCAGGTTTTTCAATGTCACAGAAATCTCCGTCTCCTGAGATTCCGATTCCACCATTGTACCTTTGGAATAAAGAAAATGTACCGGGCTCTTTTGATATAAACCTCAGTGTCAAATTTTGGCTGAAGGCGTCGTTTCTAAGCAAATTCATGGTTTGATCTAAATCAAAGAAGACCTTAACTGTATCCAAGCTTTCACGTTCAGATATCTCTGCAATCTTAAGACCTGAATTTTCCTGAAAGAATGAAGAATGAATTTCAAATTCATCGAACAGGACATAATTTGATTCAGAATCAACAAACTTGACGTTTTCAAAGTGTCCATTCTCATCCACTTGGACATACCTTTTATTGGTTGTTTCGTCCAAATGAAAGTCAATATCGATGAGCGTGCTTTGCTCATCTGGAAGAATGACTTTGAATATACTCGAGAATTCAAATTGTTGTTTAAGTGGATTGAAGTAATAAGGGATGCTTGGTGAATAACGTCGTGCTTCGAATTCGTGAAAATCGTAGCCTGTATAATACAACTCACTAGAAAGAAGGAATGCTTCAATGGGTTTTTCGTTTGCGCTTATGGTTAAGGCCCAGTGCTGCAGGTAACGGTCTTCAACAACTATCAGAAAATAGTTTTCATTTGCGTGAATGACATCGGTATTCTTGATTGCGTTGAATTCCTCAACCCTTACAAAGCCACTCTTGTGTCGATCGAGATTCCTATCATCAATTTTTTCACCGATTAGTTGCGCAATTTTTACCGAATCGTCCTCAAGTAAGTTTAACTGATTGGTTTCTCCGGTGATAAACTCATTCCAGCGAGTTAAATATTGCGTTTTATCACTTCCAATTTCTTGACCAAACAGGTTGAGATTTATTGATAGCAGCAAACAACAAGAGAGTATGTTTCGAAAAGAAGTCAAGCGTATTCGTACTTTATAAAGAATAAGAGTTGGCAAATTCTTAATCTGTTGATTAAAGTTAGAAATAATTACCTTCAGGCATGCAATTTGGACGTAAGGAGACGGGCCAGACCTTTTCATCAGCCTGAATCAAAATACTACACATGAGTACACGAGTTAGAACAATAACACTTTTATTTTCTTTATCCCTGTTGGTTTCAAGTTGTATGAACTGGGCTGCGCGTGCAGTTGAAAAGCTGCCTGAGGTTACGGCACTTGATAAATCCTATAAATATTCAGGCAAGGTCATTATTGTGGGTGCAGGTCCGTCGGGTTTGGCTGCGGCAAAAATCTTAGAGCGTAACCAGATTGACTACCTCATTCTCGAAGCCACAGATAGGTTTGGCGGCAGACTGAAAAAAGATACAACGCTTGCGGATTTTCCAATAGATCTAGGCGCAGAGTGGATCCATAGTGATCCGATTGTTTTAAACAAGATTAAAGGTGTAGCTGGAAATACGATAGAAGAAGATCTTGTCCCTTACCATCTCAAGAGTGGTGCGAAATGGGACGGAGTTAAGATTAAAGAGGTGTCAAAAGCGGAATTGGATTTTAGGTACCGATTCCTGCCTGAGTCTAAATTCAAATCATCTACCTGGTATGATTTTGTTGAAGAAAATCTTGCCAAATCAGTCAAATCGAAAATTCATTTTAACTCGGCTGTGACATCCATTGACTATTCAGAGGATGAGGTAATCGTCAAAACTGTTGGTGGAAAAGCATATGAAGCAGACCGCGTATTGGTCACAGTCTCAGTGGGTGTTTTGAAGTCAGAATCCATTGAATTTACCCCTGCTTTAGATGGCAAAAAGAAAAAAGCCATTGCAGCCATACATTTTCGACCAGGTTTAAAGGTTGCTTTGAAATTTTCAGACACCTTTTATCATAATGCTATTGAGTGCGCTTCAAATTCGGGCGAACGCGGTTATTATGATATTGCGTTTGGGAAGGAAACGGAATCACATATTCTTGGATTTTTATGTACTGGTGAAGAGAGTAGGCGATACATCGAATATTCTTCAGATGAAGCACTAGTGCAAGTGTTACTTGAAGAATTGGACCAGATGTATACAGGTCGTGCTACAGAACTTTTTACAGGTGAATACCGTATCGAGAGATGGAGTGAATATGAATATACTCGAGGCACATGGACACAAGCTTTTGAGGAAAACCCCAATCATCTAAGACATTTAAACAGGTCTTTGAATAATAAAGTATTCTTCGCAGGGGAGATAAATGATCCTTATCGGCAGATGGGGGTACCAGGCGCAATCTTATCCGGCTATCATTCAATCGACGAATTACTCTCTGTCGATTAAAGGAAATTGCATAGGCCGTGAGTACCGCAATGATTTTACAATTCCAACATCACATTCACGGCGCTTTTGCCCTTCTCACTTTCTTGTAAGTCGAAAGTGACGGTATCTCCCGCAGTGATTTGGTGCTTCAGTCCACTGATATGAACGTGGTATTCATTATCGGAGCCATCTTCTTTGATGAAGCCGAAGCCTTTGTCGATGTTGTAAAACTTAACGGTTCCTTTCATAATAGTCAAAGCTAGCAATAAAAAAGGCCTCCCGTAAGGAAGGCCTTCATTGAAATCTTGAGATATAACTTACGCTTGTTTTACGTTCACAGCGTTTAATCCTTTCTTTCCTTCTTGCAATTCAAACTCAACTGCGTCGCCTTCGTTAATTTGATCAACTAGACCTGTTACGTGTACAAAGTACTCTGTGTTTGAATTGTCGTCTTTAATAAAGCCAAATCCTTTGTCTGTATTAAAGAACTTTACTGTTCCTTGATTCATAATAAATATTAAAGTGCGAAGGTGGGACTTAATTTCTAACCTAGCACTATCATTTACAGTTATTTACATAAAGTTATAAGTGACTGTCTCGTTGTGTACATTTGTAATAGAGTTGAAGGGCTATTAGCTCAGTTGGTTCAGAGCGCTGCCTTGACAGGGCAGAGGTCACTGGTTCGAATCCAGTATAGCTCACAAAGAAAAAGCCGTGCACCGGAGGGTGCACGGCTTTTTTAATGGGACAAAACCAAGCTCGCTTGTGTTTTGGGACATTGAAAAAAACGGGGAACAGCGAGAGCTGTTCACGGCTTGTCTTTGGGTACAAGAGCCGAGTTTTCTGGTTCTTTTGCAGGTAGGCAAAAAATCCAGTGGGTTCTGTTACGCCAACAGCTCTTCTTTGGATTCGGCGCGGAAGCTGAGGATTGATGGGTCAATTCGCGTTAGCGCTTCACCTTTAAATGCCTCCTTTACGGGAACTTCAAAATGTAAAACGTCTTGCAAGTGACCTCTATTGAAATCATAAAAGGCTTGAATTGCCTCTTTGGTGTCGCTAAAGAATTGAGGCTCGGAAAAGTAAATTTCTACAGGTATTCGCCATTGCCCAAGCACTTGCCAGAAGTGCTTGAAATAGTGGGAGATGAACCCTTGCTTCAGCGAATGGAAGTATGGTACCGCCTTATTTTTGTATCTGAAACACATAAAGGTGATTGGAACTTTTGCGCGTTGTGCCAAAATAAATAGACCGGGTTTTACAGGGTAAATATCGTGGGTTCCAGAGGTTCTTCCTTCTGGGCAGGTCATTAAACACATCCCTTTGTTGAATCGTTTTTCCCCCTCCACTAAGACTTGTCTTCCAGCGTTTGGGTCATTTCTTTTGATCCATATGATATTTATGGCTTTACCAAGCCAGCCCACCAGTGGCCAATTTTTAAAATTACTTGCTGCTAATATGGTTGTTGGATGCTTAATCAGGTTGAAGAACATGATGTCCAAATACGAAGGATGATTGGCCAAGATTAATTGGGTTTGATACGTGCATTGTCCATATACCTTACTCCGTATTCCTAACAATTGGGCTTTGCAATACACACCAATACGGAACATTGCATGGGCACCTTTTTTTCCAAAGATTCTTCCAACGACCACCAAAAGGCTCGTTAGGGTAAATAATACAGCCAAACCAACTAGGCGTATCGTTGCGAGTATGTGTTTCATTTCGTGCTAGTAGAATGCCAAAATACAAATTCAAAATTACAGTCACAGAAAAGCTCCCCTTCTTGTATCTTAGGAATCCTTGTCATCGTTGACCTCAACATTACCATTGTCACAAGAGAACATGCCTAAGATTATCCACGCTATTTCTGGCCCACGCAACATAAGTACTGCGCTGATGTACAGCTTCGCGCAGCGACCAGGCTGTGAGGTAGTGGATGAGCCGATGTACGGGGTGTATTTAAAGGAATTGGACCCGGATCATCCTGGGAAAGAGGAAACCTTGGCACAGTGGCCCACGAGTGTGGATGGGGTGAAGGAATGGGTGCGCTCTTTTGACCATTGCCAGGAGCTATATCTGAAGAATATGGCGCATCACATGGACGGTCAGCCGTGGCACTGGGTGGAGCCCTCCGCCTATTTGTTTTGGATCAGGCATCCGCGCAAGGTGGTGCAGAGTTTTACCAAAGTCATCGATACCATCGTTCCAAAAGATATTGGACTCCTTGAAGAGTGGGACCAATTCCAGCAATTGCAACACGGCAATGTACCTGTGGTGGTGGTCGATTCCGACGAGATGTTGGCGAATCCTGCCCGAAATATGGCCATTCTTTGTCAGGCAATAGGGCTAGCACCGAGGGAGGAGATGATGAATTGGCCCCCTGGAAAGAAAGAGTACGACGGACCTTGGTGGCCACATTGGTATGCGAACGTCCACAAAAGCGAAGGATTTGGTCCGGCCAAGGCCATGCCTGAACCGCTTCGAGAAGATCACGAAGCCATCGTCGCAGTGGCATTACCTGCGTACGAGGCACTTTATAACCATCGATTACAATTCTAATACTATGCTACAACAGTTCGATCCAAGAAATAAGGACATCCAAGTTTGGGTAGGCAACGGCCTTGTGCACCGCGATGCAGCCAAGGTCAGTGTTTTCGACAGCTCTGTACAAGGAGGCGACGCTGTTTGGGAAGGGATGCGCGTATACAAACACGGCGTGTATTGCCTCGACCGACACCTCGATCGCTTGGAGGACAGTGCCCTAGCTATGGCATTTGAGGGTGTACCGTCGCGCGAATTCATTAAGAAAGCCATTCGAGCAACCCTCGAGGCCAACGGGATGACGGACGACACGCACATTCGCTTGACCCTAACCAGGGGAGAGAAGGTAACTTCGGGCATGGACCCTAGATTGAACCAAATGGGCTGTACATTGATAGTTCTGGCCGAATGGAAACCGCCGGTATACGACAATGAGAAGGGGATACGAATCCTCACCTCGGCCATTCGTCGCAATAGTCCGATGCATGTAGATTCGAAGATTCACCACAATAATTTGATCAATAACATTTTGGCGAAGATTCAGGCGAATCAGGCGGGGGTCGATTCTGCTTTGATGCTCGACAACTTAGGATTTATCGCAGAGATGAATGGAACGAATATTTTCATGGTAAAAAATGGGAAGCTATTGACGCCCACAGCGGACGCTTGTTTGCACGGCATCACGCGTGGATTGGTGTTGGAATTGGCCCGAGCACATGGGATGGACGTTGAAGAGCGCAACATTTCATTGACCGAGCTGTATTCTGCGGATGAAGCTTTTGGGACGGGATCGATGGGAGAATTGACCCCGATTACCGAAGTGGACGGCAGAACGCTAGTGAACAGGGCAGGGACTGCAGTGACCCAAGAGCTTGTTAAAATGTTTGAAGCCACTCATGAGAAGTGGAGTACTCCGGTGGCCAATTTGTAACTTGCAGCAAATCTCGGATAGACCAATGAAGAAGATTCTCCTCTTAAGCTTTACGCTATTGTTCTTGGGCGTTTCCGCTCAAGAAAACCCGGTTATTTCAGGCTGTTTCACCAATCTTCCAGATACCACCTCGTCCATTAAGATTGCCTTTTTAAAGGGGAATGGCCTCTCAGTTAAGGCTGAGTTTCCGATAAAGAACGGGTGTTTTTCTGGTCCTTGGGAACACGCAGAACAGGGTATATTCATTGCATATGTGGACGGATCTCACACCTTTGATTTTGTCGTTTCTGACGGTGATGTATTGCTCGAGGGTGATTACAACAACATTCAAGCGACGGTTCGAAAAGGACCCGGCCACGACGAATTTGAAGGATTCAAAACATTACTAAGCACTGGTCCAAAAGAAGATGCGATTCGGGCTTATCTATTGGGTATGAAGGATGCAGGCCTGAAGGAATTTCTACTACAGCAGCTTTTGCCACTGAATCCAGACACCAACGTGTATTGGCTGCGCGGGCATTTCTGGGACTATACAAATTTGGAATCGGCCAGTACGTTGATTAATCCGTTTTTTGAGAAAAATAGAGACCTCTACTTTGATCAGGTACTCGGCCACGATCCCGATACAATCATCAGCTACCTCAATGCCTTGTTCGATCAACCGATGGAGGAGGATGTAAAAAAGGTGCTTATATCTACGGCAACTTACAAATACGAGACCTCCAAGTTCATGGGTGAGGACAAGGTCTTTGTATGGTTGGCACAAAAGTTTTACAACAGCGGATTTGCCGATTGGATGTCCAAGGAAGATCTAGGTAAAATCAAGGAGAAATCGGAAGGGCTGGCTACGGAGCTCATTGGAAATCCAGCGCGCGACTTCACTTTTGACACAGAAGATAGGGGACGTATAAAGCTGAGCGAGGTACAAAGCGCTGTGACCATTTTGTATTTCTGGGACAGTGAATGCGGACATTGTAGAAAGGAAACGCCAAGATTGAAAGAACTGTACGATGACTACAAAGACAAAGGAGTTGAGGTCGTAGCCATCACTTTGGAGAATGAATTTACCGGCTGGAAAAAATACATTGAAGAGCACGACCTGGATTGGGTAAATGGCTTTGAAAGCAATTTTGACCGCCCGAATTTCCTTTGGTATTACTACATCCCATCAACGCCTAAGAAACTCATTTTAGACGCGGACAAGAAGATTATCGCGAAGAACCTAGACGTGGAAACTACGATGCGCACCTTCTTGGACGACTACTTGGCGGGAAAGGTCCACTAGTGTTTGACCAGTATAGAGCACAAAAAAAGGCGTCCTCTCAGGACGCCTTTTTTGTTCATCGAAAATTTTATGCTATTTCGTTCCGGCTTTAGCGCAACAACTTTTACCAGCAGCCTCTTTGCCGCAAGATTTCTTTTCTACCATGGCGGTTTGCTTAGCCTCTCCCTTTTTGGAGTCACACTTGCCACATTCTTTGCCTTCTGCTGCTGCTTTGCAACAAGCCATTTCCTCTTTTTTGGCTTCTTTCTTTGCGCAGTGTGCACATTCTTTGCCTTCTGCTTTTGCAGCTTTGCAACAGGCCATCATTTCTGATTTAGCGCTGTGATCGCATTGTTCTGTATAAACGTGTTTTTCAGCATCTTGTGGCTTTTCCTGTGCGTAAGACACGACACCGAAAACCATCATTGCGAGGGTAAATAGGAGCTTTTTCATACGAATTAAGATTTTATACTCGGAAAACTAGCTAAAAATGAGGTAACTCCCACTTTGAGAGGTCAATTTGTTTCTTATTTTTGCGCTACAGGAAACCAAAAGAGAAACAATGAGAAAGGTATTCGTTTTCGCTGCCGCGGCTGCATTGACTTTGTCAAGCTGTGTAAGCAAGCAGAAATATGTTGAGTTGGAAGAAATGCAAAAAGCAACTTCTGACAAATTGAGCAACACTAAAATGGAATTGGCTGCAGCTACTGCAGAGAAGAATGCACAGGCTGCTGAACTAGCTGCTTTACGTGCATCATCATCAGATTTGATGAAGCAAGTAGGTGATCTTACTCGCATGAGCGCTACAAACGCTGAGAACATGGAGAAGACACTTGAAAGCATCAACGAAAAAGAGGTAACGATTACAAACCTTCAAGACGCAATGAACCGTAAGGATAGCGTAACATTGGCTTTGGTTACTTCATTGAAAGGTGCATTAGGTGATATGAACGATGAAGATGTTCAGATCAGCGTAGAGAAAGGTGTGGTTTACGTAAACTTGTCTGACAAGTTGATGTTCCGTCCAGGTTCTGCGTACGTGAGTACAGACGCTAAGACTGTTTTGGGTAAAGTAGCTAAGATCATGGCTGCAAAACCAACGCTAGAGATCTTAGTTGAAGGTCATACGGATACTGATCCAATCGCCACAGACTGTATCAAGGACAACTGGGAGTTGAGTGCACGTCGTGCAACGAACATCGTACGTGTTCTTCAGAACGACTTCGAAATCGCACCAGAGCGTATGTCTGCTGCAGGTCGTGGTGAGTACGTTCCTGTTGCTTCTAATGACACTCGCGAAGGTCGTGCGGCTAACCGTCGTACTCGTATCGTAGTTCTTCCTAAGTTGGACGAATTCAACAAGATGATCCAAGAAGGTTTGAAATAATCATTCCTTAAAAGCATACAGAAGCCCGGTGCCTACGCACCGGGCTTTTTTTGTAGCTTACCTTATATCTGAAACAACAATTAGAATGAATTACTTTATGATGGGTGCCCCGCTCTTTATGGGCATTCTAACACCTGTGGGTGTTGCCATGCTGGTGGCGTTTTTCCTGAAAAAAATGCGGTCAAGCAACTTGGTTTACTTGCCTTGGCTGTTGGAGTTCTCGGTCAAATGATTGGACTCTTCGGTGCCTTTGAAGCCATTGAGTCTGTGGGAGGTGTCAGCCAACCGATGCTCGCTGGTGGATTGAAAGTAAGCAGCATTACCACGATTTACGGGCTTTTGATATACGTAATATCCTTACTGCTACGAACAGCAAAAGGATGGAATGCTTAAAATAAAAAAGGCGGCTCGAGAGAACCGCCTTTTTTCGTGTTGTTGTCGAATGTTAAGGACACTCTACGCGGCCAACAACCATATATGCACCACTACCAGTATAAGTTGTATCTACCACACCTGCGCTTAAGCAAGTATCTTCTGCAACCGTAGTTGAACCGTTTAATTGGTAGCCGTTCAAAGCAGTGTCTGTGTAATTGTCTTCAATGTAGTCGCAGTCACAATTTCCAGCGCAAGAGGTAAGAAATAGACCGCTAACAAATGCGAATAATGCAATTTTCTTCATAATGGATAGCCTTTAGTTTATCTGAGCTTATGAAATTACTAAAGTTTACCTAACTCTCTAATAATCAAGAGCATTATTCTACCAGACTGTTTGGCGCGTACGGAAGGTTACATTTTTCGGCCACCTTATCCACGATATTGGTCACATCCACACGCTTAAAGCTTTCGCCTTTTTTTATACCATTACCCATGAGCAGGAATGGCACATGCGTATCGTATAGGTATCCTGTACCGTGCGTTGAACCGTATGGACCGTAGAAGATACAGTTGGCTTGAAGGGCAAAAATGAGGTCACCCCCGAATCGGCTTTGATGGCCTTCGTGCAGTAATTCTAACAAAGCGTCATTTCCGCTGTTGCGAACCTCAGAGGCGGTATACACGCGCATGAACGGATCAGTAGCCTCAACTACCAAGGCAATCTCACCCGCGCGTTCTTTGGCCCAGCTGTTCAAATGGATGTGATGGTTGAAAATCTTGAATACAGCATTGTCGATACCTAACTCCTCCTTGATACGCTCATTAACATCACCGATAACATCAGCGTTCTGGAAATTACGTACGCCCAATCCGTTGTGGGCAAGATGGTTAGGATTTTCAGAAGCGCCATGATCTGCCGTCAAATAAATGACATACGAATCGCGACCCACTTCCTTGTCGAGCTTCTTGATTAGCTTGCCCAATTGGCGATCCAATTTCAGGTACATATCGTGTACCTCACGCGATCGCACCCCGAAGGTATGGCCGGCATAGTCGGTAGAGGAGAAGCTCACTCCTAAAAAGTCTGTATACTTGTCTTTACCAAGCTCTTCTTTTTCTACTATTAACAGCGCCATATCAAGCGCCAATTGGTTTCCTATTGGCGTATTTTTCAGGACCTCAAGTCCTTGGCTATCAATAAGCTTCTTCAAAGATTGATTGTGAATCAATTTTTCTAAATCATACGGAAAGCTAGAAGTGCCTTTATTGATTTTTGGCTCAAAAGGATTTTCGTCCGCTAAGCTTTCGTCGTACTTGCGCTCGGCCATTTCTAACTTCCAATCCTTTTTCGCCATAGCCATGGCGTGCTCCTTCTCATTGTATTTCTCGATATAATCGGGAAGTTCGTCACCATAAAAGCTGCTACTGACGAAATGCATTTTGCTGTCAACCCAATACGCTCCATCCGCAAAATGCCCGGCAGGGAATATGGCTCCTCGGTCTTTCACGCTCACCCCATAGCTCTTTCCGCGCTGGTTTGTATATAATTTGATACCGTCAGAAAAAGTCAAAGCACGTAGATTCTTCGGCGAACGGCGAGATGAACGTTCAATTGTTCCGATAGGGTTTACCGTTGTATCCTCCGCGCAATACATTTCATATTGGCTCTCCTTCACCCACCAGTCGTTGGCCACAATCCCGTGGTACTTTGGGGTCGTTCCGGTCGATATTGACGCATGTCCAGGTCCCGTATAGGTCGGAATGTAATTGTAGTGGGTATTGCGGTACACTTTTCCTTCATCCAAAAGAATTCGGAACCCACCGTCTTCGGCAAACTGATGATTAAATCGCTGCAGATATTCTGCGCGCATTTGATCAACGACTACTTGCACCACCAGTTTAGGCTGTGCCTGAACGCTCATAGCGATTAGGAGGGCAACTGCTGCTCCAACTGATCTTTTTCTATTTGAATATCTTCCCATAGGTTCATTTTGGAGGCTAGCTCCTCTTTTTTCTTTTCGTATTTCGGATAAAAATCAGGGTCTTTCATCAGCTCCATGTAGCTATCAGCATCCGCTAATTTTGCATCCCAATCTTCCAAGGTCTCCTCTAAGTTCTCAATTTCCGCTTCAACATCGGCCAACTTTCGCGATAAACTACGGATATCTTTTTCAAGCTGCTTCCGCTCCTTATAACCGAGCTGACCGTCGTCTTTCTTTTGTGCCTTTTTCGATTTCTTTTCCGTGGCCGATTTTGCCTCAACTGCTCGCATATTTTCAAGCTTGCGCTGCTCGAGATAATAGTCAATACCACCAAGTAATGTTTTTACACGCTGGTCTCTAAACTCTACAGTTTTCGTCACCAGCCCTTCCAAGAACTCGCGGTCGTGGCTCACCACAAGCAATGTTCCATCAAAAGATAACAAACTCTTCTTCAGAACGTCCTTACTGTTCATGTCGAGGTGGTTCGTAGGCTCATCCATCACCAAGAAGTTAATAGGCTTCAGCAAGAGCTTACAAAGCGCTAATCGACCGCGCTCTCCACCGCTTAGCACCTTCACTTTCTTCTCAACGTCTTCACCACGGAACATGAATGATCCCAACAGACTTCTCGCATGCTTACGCATCTCTTCAGGCGCTGCATTCTCGATGGTTTGTAAAGCCGTCAAATTTCCGTCCAATTCGTCTGCCTGATCCTGTGCGAAATACCCGACCTGAACATTATGTCCAAGCTCGAGCATCCCCTCAGCACTAATCTCTTTCAAGAGCGCCTTTACTAGCGTAGACTTTCCTTGTCCGTTCTGACCTACAAAGGCCACTCGATCTCCGCGTTCAATCTCTAAATCAACGCCGCGAAGCACCAAATTCTCTCCATAAGCTTTACGCACACCCTCTGCTTTGGCAACGACCTTCCCAGACCTTGGGGCAGGCTGAAATTTAAAGTGCATCGCCGAGGTATCCTCTTGGTCCACCTCAATGCGCTCCATACGTTCGAGCTTCTTAATTAAACTCTGTGCGAACGAAGCCTTTGAAGCTTTAGCGCGGAACCGTTCGATCAACTCCTCGGTTTGCTTAATTTCCCGCTCCTGATTTTTCGCGGTGGCCAATTGCTTCTCGCGTAGATCCGCACGAAGCTCTACATACCTTGTATAGGGGGCATTATAATCATAGGCTTTACCGAGTGTAATTTCGATGGTACGGGTGGTCACATTGTCCAAAAACGTTCTATCGTGGCTCACGACCATCAGTGTCTGATTGCTCTCACTCAAATGCTTTTCAAGCCACATGATACTTTCGATATCGAGGTGGTTGGTCGGCTCATCCAAAAGAAGCAGCTCTGGCTTCTGCAAAAGTAATCGAGCCAATTCCGCTCGCATTCGCCACCCACCAGAGAAGGTGTGCAACGGTTTTTCAAAAGTTTCCGGTGTGAAGCCCAACCCTTTTAGAACGAGCTCTACATCGGCATCAATGCTATCGCCTCCAAGCAGACCGAAGCGCTCACTAAGTTCACTCAACTCATCAATTAGGGCGGCATAACTATCACTCTCGTAATCGGTTCGGACTTCGAATTCTTTATTGATCTCTTCAATCCGCGTATTAATACGGGTCAATTCATCAAAGGCACTGCGAGCAATCTCGACAATACTCTTGTCCATGTCCATCTTTAAGTCTTGACGCAGAAAACCAATCCTGACTTCTTTCGCCTTACTTATGGATCCTTCGTCCAGCGAATAATCACCCGCGATTAATTTTAGTAGGGTAGATTTCCCAGCACCATTTCTCCCTACAAGACCGATGCGGTCTCCTGGGTTAATTTGAAATCCAATGGCATCAAATATGGCACGGCCTCCGAAGTATAACGAGGCCTTGTTTAAGGCTAAAATCATCGTGACAAAAGTAGCAAAACGAATTGCCCGTGCGCCGTAATTTTAACCAAACTAAAGGAACGTTATCATCATGCTTAAGGGAACGAAAGTCTACAGCATTACTAGGAGTAAATGTCCACGTTGTATGGAAGGGGAGATCTATCCAGATAAAAACCCGTACCGATTCAAAACCATGACCGACCTTAACCCGCGCTGTAGCGTTTGTGATCAAAACTTCGAACCTGAGCCGAACTTCTACTACGGCGCTATGTACGTAAGCTATGGCTATACGGTGGCCCTGTTCGTAGCTGTGTACATCATCTTTGGAATATGGATGGGTTGGACGATGTGGCCCACAGTAGGTGCTTTAGCAGTGATACTTGTTCTCCTTGCACCTGTTATATTCAGAATCTCACGAACGACATGGTTGTCCATGTTCGTGAAATACGACAAGAACTTTAAGAAAAACGGCTAGGTAAACACTCCGCTAGTAGATCGGAACCGTACATAAAGTGCTCCACTAGCACCTTGGCGAGGTACGGTGCCATAAGTACGGCACGTGAGCCCATACCGCCAAAGATCCAGGTATGTGCAAGTGTGTGCGGTCCAACTATAGGTCTACGGTCTTTGGTAGCAGGACGAACACCGCTTTTGTGGTCTAAAGTGCGCGTTGATCCATTCCATACTTTAGATACGTGCTCCTCAAGTTCGTTTTTCTTCTCTTGTGTAGGGCCGTCGCCAAATCCGTCCCAGGCATACGTAGCTCCAACGGTCACTTCATTATTGCCTTCACTGAGCATAAAGTGCTTTTGGTGAATGCATTCCTTTTCTAAAGGAGCGTCTAATTTCACGCGTATAACTTCGCCTTTAGCAGGAGCAAACCCCTGTTGCAGTAAATCTGTTTCACCCAACGCCATCTGCGCCCCTTGGCAGCTTATGATCGCATGGGCGCGTAGGTCTCGATAATCTACTCCTTCAGAATCTCGAACGACTGCATTCCAATCAAACCGTTCCTCGCGGAAACTTTCTTCTTTACGCAGTGCTGCATGCACCGCTTCCATGAAACCAAGGACATTTAATCTCCCGGTGCCTTTCATTTGACCACTTTCAAATTCACCAACAACACCTTCGGGAAGAGGGGAGATGCTATCTTCTAAATAAGGGGAGAAGGCAGGAGAGTCACAAAGCTCCATCCAGGTATTTTGCTCTCCAGCGTTGTGGAAGACACGACGAATGGCAATTGGATCTAAGAACTGGCTAGCGGTCCAGCGTTCCATATCAGGATACACAGTAAGCAGTTCACCCATCATGTCATCAGCCTTCCACACCTTCTTCATGCGCTTGAGGACAACGGGGTTCCATAGTCCTGCTGCTACAGTAGAGCATTTATTGTTCTCAGGTAAATCAAATACGACGACACTAGCACCATATTTCATGAGTGTGTAGCTCAGTACGCATCCTGAGATGCCACCGCCGACGATGATATAGTCTACATGTTTTTGCATAAAAAAACTCCTGCCACCAAAGGTAACAGGAGTTCTTCAATATTTTCAGCTCCAAAGACTAGTACGTCCACATATCGTGCTCTTTGTTGCGCAAATCTTCTTTGATTGCAGCAGCTTCGAGCAGTTGTGACATCGCACTGTTTCTCTTGTAGTCTTCAATCGTTCTATCGTAAACGTTGTCCTCTTTCGTAATTACGGCGTTGAACTTTCTAAAGTGCATGATTTGATCGAAAGTCAAACGTTGGTTGTTGTTTTTCTCGTTGTAAGCAACTGAAGTAGCCATCGCATAACGTGCATCTGGGAACCAAATCCAGAAAGGATTATAGGTCAATGATGGGTTACGTGGATCTTTTACTTCTGGTGCGATACCGATAATTCTATTCTTCAACTCACCGCGTTGCTTATCAAAGTACCAATCGCTCTTAAGGTGGTAAGCAACAACGTTGTTGGCCTTAATGGTGATGGTATCTATCGCTAGAGGTGGACCAAACGGATCGTCTGGATCCGGAATAGTATCGTACGATTCAATTTTTTGACGTACCTCGTCTACCGTAAGTGGCAGTTCGAACTTATCGTCAAGGAAAATCTCTGTGATGGTATTTTCAGTAGTAATACCGTCAACTAAAACATCCCACAATGCCTTACGATCCGGCATAGGCTTGATCGGGTAGTACAATGGAAGATTGATTTTCTCTCTTAGATCTATGCGCTCCCAGTGACGCTCAGACCACAACATGTCGTCTTGACGTAGGAACGGGTAAGGAACTACACGATTGTTTCTGTAATGCTTATTAGCTTCAGGCACAATACCGTCGTCCGATGGATCTAAAATTTGAGCCTCAGCAGTGCCAAATGACAGTGCTACAGTGAAGGCTGCAAATACGAAGGTTCTTAATTTCAACATCTTAGTTCAAGTCAATAGTAATCGGCGCAACTTTTGGCTTGATGCCTTTACCAGTTTTCGCGCGAATATTTCTAATAATTACAGGTGTACCTGGTTTCGCTTTATCTAAGGCAGCACGTGCATTAGAGTTCAACGTACTCCCTTTACAATCGATAGGAGCGAATGGAGGAACAATAATTTGGAAGCTCGTTACAGTCAACGGTAGCTCGAAGTCAAAGTTGTTGAACTTCGCTTCTACTTTAGCTTTCTTGATCAAGTTCGCAGACATCAAACCTTCAGTTTTTCCGAATATTGAGCCTGAAGCATCTGGAAGATTCTTCACACGGAAAACCTTGCTTCCCATGTTTTTAGTCTTATCTCCTTCTCTTACGCTAACCGAAATTTTGAGCTCTCCACCTCTGTTACGTGTAACGTCAGCGATGTATCCATTGCGTGATTTTTTGACGCCCTTACCCGAAACAATTAAGTTAGACGGATCAACGCCAGGAACTGAAATTTCTAATGGGTTGTCCACACCACGGTAGAGCACATTCATCTTGGTTGGAGAAATAACCACACTCGGAGGGGCAACGTTAAATGATCCTTCTACAGGATATACTTTTTCTTCTCCATTCTGTACCAATTTAATTTCACCATTCCATGTTGTAGTACCTACTTTATTAGCCGGAAAATGAACTTTCGCAACTCCACCAATAATATCCTCTTCACTTAGCTCTACACCGTTGATGGTAACCGAAGGGTTTTGTGTATCGTCAAAGGCTGCTAAGAAAACATCAGCCTCATACTCGTCACCTTTGGTTACAAAAGTACTTTTTGGCATAACCACAGTGCGAACACCGGTAAACTTTAAATCAGAAGCGGTGATATTCTTCTGCAAGTAGTCAATAACGTTAGCCTCTGAAGTACGAACATCACTTTGCATTTTTGTCAAGAACGTTAAAACAGAGATGAGCGGGAAGTGCTCAAATTTGTTTTCTTCCCATGATAAAGTACTTCCGTCATCTTTAGTGTCGTTAAGATCAAAGGTTTGATCTAACGAATTAATAAGTAGTTCGTTACCTTCGGCTTCAGTTTTCAAGAAGTCGCGGTATTCTCCTAGTGCTGCTTTTAGCTTTGCGCCATTACCTTGAATGAGAAAATAGTTAGGGGCGCTCTCCAAATCATCCATTTTTTGAGGCTTGTTCGGATCTCCACTTTCCTCATCTGGACCTCCCGCAGCTTCAATCACACCTCTTTTGAGGTCTTCAATCTGCTGGTATAACGCAGCTGAGCGAGATTTTACATCGTTAGCTTTATCTCTCCACGGCCCGGCTTTCACAGGATTTTCAGCTGCTGCTGCCTCAAATGCAGTGTAGATACTAGAATTTTGTTTTTCAACGGTTTCAATCGAGGCCTCTTGGCTCACCATTACTTCGTAGAATGCGTCCATTACCTCACGGCTCACGTTAAGAGCGAGAAGCGCTGTCAACACGAGATACATCATGTTGATCATTTTCTGACGCGGTGTTAATTTTCCTCCTGCCATTTGTCTAGAGTTTTACGGTTTTAGTAAGTTCGGGTAAGATTACTTGCCCATTGCAGTTAACATACCCCCGTAAACGCTATTTAATGATTCTAGGTTTCCTTTCAATGAAGCCAACTCAGAAGCAAGATCAGTAGCATTGCCGGAAGCAGCAGCCAATTTCTCCATCACGTCGTTCTGACGCTCTACCTGAGCTGTTGTATTTTCAAGTTGTACAGAGTAAAGGGCATTTAAGCTTTCCATGTGCGTTGCAGCGGTGCTTAGTTGCTCAGAATAAGCAGCAGTAGCGCCTGCGGCATCAACAGCGCCACTTAAGCTACTCGCAGTTTCACTTAAAGAACGCATACCTTCACCTAATCTTTTGATAAGTGCAGCATCTACACCACCGTTTTCTAAAGCATTATCTAGTTGCTCTGATACGGAAAGTGAACGATCTCCATCAGCTGTAGCTAATTCGGGATATACCAATGTCCAATCGTAATCAGCTGCTGGTGCTTCAAATGCAGAGAACATGAAGATTACAGCCTCTGTAGTCAATCCTAGAACAAGCATGAAGTTCGCTCCTTCCCAGTGCATGATTTTAAACATAGCACCAGTAATTACTACTGCCGCACCAATACCATAAAGCTTCGCCATAAAGTTTTTGAAGCGCTTTCCATTTACATCAATTAAAGCCATAATCGTTAAGTTTTATTTGTTAATAGGGTTGTGTCGTTTAATAGTCTTTTAAATCTCTTCCTAAGAAGCTCTGAACAGTTCTGAAACCAATGTAGCTCTTTGCTGTATCTTGATATTCATAATCACGAGCGCCTAGTTGTAGGAAGTAAGCTACGTCTTTCCAAGATCCACCACGGATCACTTTACGTTTCATAGTTTCACTTTCTTCTTCGTACGCATTGTACTGGAATTCGGTAGCAATGTCACTACCAAAAGCGTAAGATTGAACATCGAATGAAGTAGAGGTCCACTCGCTTACATTACCTGACATACAGTACAGGTTGTAGTTGTTCGGAGAGTAGGCCGTAGTTTTTACCGGATAGAATCCACCATCTGCTGTTAGATTACCACGGCGCGGTTTGAAGTTAGCCAGGTAACAACCCGCACTGTTGGTTGCATAAGGGCCTCCCCAAGGATATGTTGTAAGTTCTTCTCCACCACGAGCGGCATATTCCCACTCGGCTTCTGTAGGAAGGCGGAAGTCGTGCTCGACAAGCTCACCTGAACGCTTCAAGTAGTCTCGACGGTATTTACTTCTCCAGTTTGCGAAAGCACGCGCTTGCATCCAACTAACACCAACAACTGGATAGTCGTCATAGGCAGGGTGCCAAAAGTACTTGTCGTGCATTGGCTCGTTAAATGAGTACGTGAAATCATGAATCCAAACAAGAGTATCTGGGTAAATATTAATTGTTTCTTTCTCGAAGAATGATGCACGGTCACTTTCGGCCTGAGTGTCTTTGACGTAATCTCTGTAGCTGAACAATTCGCCATCCCCATCTTCATCCTTGTAGTCAAACTCTACACGGTTCAACTTTGAGGCAGCCTTCTGCTTGTTGATCCAGTAGTATGTGTAGTTCAACTGACGAGTATCTAAGTGACGGTAACCCAACCACTGCTCTTCCGGAGCGAGGTACATGCTTTCTACAACTTCCGTGTATTCGGCTGAAGGGTAGCGGTTTTTGTCCCACTCTAAATACGGATCCCAATCCAGACGGCGCATCATGCTATCAGGATAGTTCAATGCCACGTACTCTTGGAAGAACGTTGGGTCTTCCATTTCAGCGAGATCAATGTATTCGAAATCTTCAACAAGACCTTCAGCCAAACGGGTTCTTGCAATAGAATCGCGAACCCAACCTACAAACTGACGGTACTCGTTGTTAGTGATTTCAGTTTGATCCATATAGAATGCTGGAATACTCACTGTTTTTGCAGGAGCCGTATATGCATACGGTACGTCCTCATCGTGGTTGCCCATAGTAAAGCTACCTTGTGGGATGTATACCATACCGTAAGGCTCACTAGGATACCATGTTGGGCGATTTTGAACGCCGACCAATTCACCATGATCGTTACTTCCACAAGAAGCCAAAAAGGCTACTGATACAAGTCCAAGGAGGAACTTTTTCATAACTGTATTTGCTTTCAACTGTGTTCTCATTTTTAGGAAGGGGCTATATTACAAAAATATAGGGTTTCTGTAACTCCCTTTTTCTTTAGGTGGTATTTCAATGGTAAAGCAGTAACTCATCATGATTTCATGTGAACCGCTGCTTGATGTTCTCAAACTAGAAGTCGTTAAATCATACGAGTACGTTGCTCGAAGATCTTTGGTGATTTGGTAACCTGCCATGATCGATAAAGCATCGTATACACGATAGGTAACGCCACCCCAAATCTGATTATTATATGTTGCCGCTGCATTTAGGTCGAATTGCGTAGTAACAAAATCAGTTTTAATCATCATTGCTGGCTGCAAAATGAAACCGTTTTGTAAGTCAATATCATAACCACCCATCAGGTAGTAATGTCTTTGGCCTCTAATCTGGGCCATCTGTGATCCTGGAGCGCTTTGAAGAATATCCTTCGTCTCAATCAATCGAGTGCTGCTCAATCCAGCATACCAGTTTGAGTTGGTGTAATACGCACCGAAGCTTAAATCTGTCGCCATTGAAGTATTATTCGGGCTATTCAACACGAGTGAAGGATCGTTCATCGTTTGAGGTGGTGCCCATGTACCGCTCGTCATCGCCTTGTTTCTGAAATCTACACGAAGACCCAAGCCCAATGAACCGCCAGCAAGCGACATTTGGTAACCGTAGCCGATACCCGCCGTAACGTCTTGGAAGAAACCAATCATGTCATTGGTGAAGTTCAATGACAAACCTCCACCGATTACGTCGAGCGGAACGTTTGCATTAAAGTTTTGCGTTGTGGGTGCATTATCGAATCCTACCCACTGCGAACGGTGTGCAGCCGATAGACATATCGCATCTCCTGAGCCAATGACTCCAGGATTGTAGAAAATCTTATTGTTCGTGAACTGCGTAAACTGCACATCCTGTTGTGCCCAAAGAGCTGATGAACAGAGCATTGCAAACAAAGCAAAGCGGGTTTTTCTCATGTGTTAAAACGCTAACATCTTTTGATCGTCGCTAAAGATAGAAAAATTCCCGTGCGAACAACACTTTTTTTCTAGAGTTATCAGGCTTTCTGTTGCGCTTTCCACCAACGTTTTGGGATTTTACCCTGCATTGCTTCGAGATAATCGTCATGACTACAAGGTACTAGTGCGAAGCGGTCCGATTGAAACTCGCCTTTCGGAATCTCAATCCACCACCTGCCGCTATTAGGGCTTTTGTAAAAATCGAGAACATCTTCATCGTCGATCAGAACACTGTATTTCTCGTAATTTACCCTCGAGCCAATCGGGAAATCTCCGAAACGAAGAGAGATACCTTCAAAGAAATACCACAGTGCATGTGCACTGAGGTGCGCACTTTGTCCTCGCTGATCGTAACGTGGATTGTACTCGTACATGCCTAGCTGGCTCACTGTATCGCTCATGCCTGCGTAACGAAGCATTGCGCAAAACTCGTTTCCGGAAAATCCGTGGGGGGAGGTATAAAAAGTACCCGGGTTATAGCTCTGTCGAACGGCATTGATATCTACGCTAACGAGGTCAGCTTCTCGAAGGAGCGGTTCTGTATTTGGGATGCTCGCTTGTGCTTCGCCCAATCGCATCGCCTCAAAGAATAAATTTTCAATCAGTGCAATTTCATCAGGGCTGTTGAAATACGTCTGGTAACCAATGTTTGTGAAGTTGTACAGGTTGTGTGGTTCTTGCAAAACAAGATGACTCACATAGCTTTGATGGTCGAGATCGCGGCCTTCACTTCCCACGTCCAACCTTGAGTCTATCGCCACCACATTGACCATTTTTTCAAATTTATCGTAGGCTCGATAATTTCCGTAAGTAAGGTCTTGGGACCCTCCAATGGTAATGGTGATTATTCCCTTGTGAAGCATCTGCTCGCAAAAGTCTTGAAGCAGTAAAATAGTGTCTACGTGCCGTTCACCTCGGTAGATATTGCCCATGTCGGCAATCTTGAAATTCCAATTGCCTTGATGCAGTTGGTACAGAAATGGACGTATCTGATCTGCCGCGATATCACATCCGGTATTTCGGTACGCACGACGGTCTTCTTGTACACCTACGATGACGACCTTCACACCATCGAGCGAGGGGAGACCGTCAATCTCAGTGTGTCGTTGAATCTTTTGGCCCAACTGGCCGGGCTCTAAAACCGGTAGTTTGGAAAGAACACTTTCAGGTACAGGACTTAAATATTCCACGCTACATCTTTTTTAACGTGGTCAATTTACCCCCTTATTTGCGCTTTGCTCTCCTTTTTGTAGGCCCTGCAGCAATAAGTTCTTCACAAGCTGGACGGTCCAATGTTTCGGGATCCGTGTCCTTAGGAATTTTGAAGTTTTTACCGCCACTCTTAATGTACGGGCCGTAGCGTCCTTTCAAAATTTGAATCACTGGCTCCTCGGTAAATGCAGCGATAACATTGCTCGCTGCCTCTTTTTGCTTAGCCTCGATGATTTCAATCGCTTTTTCGATGCTCACCTCTTCAGGGGTGTCTTCGGTCAAGCTGAAGAATTTCTTGTTCCACATTACATAAGGACCGTAGCGACCTACATTGGCTTTTACCTCCATATCTTGGTAAGAACCTACAGTACGTGGGAGCACCTCTTTGCGCAATGCCATTTCTAAGGTAGCGTCATAAAAGCCTACACCTTGTGGCAGTTTCTTAAATCTAGGTTTGGTCTCTTCGTCGCCATCACCGAATTGGAATACGAATCCATAGCGGGCCAATTTTACATAGACCGGTTCGCCTGTCTCGGGTTCTTCACCGAGTAAACGACTCGCCGCACGTGCTCCTGCTGGTGCATTTTCAATCAAAGGATGGAATTCGCTGTAGAAATCGCTAATGCTTTCCTGCCATCCTTTTTGTCCAGCGGCAACAGTGTCAAAGTTTTGTTCGGCTTTTGCAGTGAACTGGTAATCCATAATCAAGCCGTAGTGCTCAATTAAGAAGTCGGTTACTACGCGGCCGATATCCGTTGGGAACAATTTGTTTTTATCTGCACCGTAATTCTCTTTTCCCTCTTTCTGTGCCACGCCGTCGGCGGTTGCACTGAAGATTTTGAAGGACCTAGATTCGCCCTCGAGCGATTCCTTGACCACATATTTGCGCTTTTGAATGGTTGAAATCGTTGGAGCGTAGGTAGACGGACGTCCAATACCCAACTCCTCTAATTTTTTCACCAACGAAGCTTCTGTGTAACGAGGAACATGCTTGGTAAAGCGTTCTGTCGCTGTGATTTCGTCAGAGCGAAGTAAATCGCCTTCCACTACTGCCGGTAATTGACCGTCGAGCTGCTCTGCATTTTCATCGTCAGTACCTTCTTGGTATACGCGAATGAAACCGTCGAACGTGATCACCTGACCACGAGCAGTAAAGTTCTGCGCATCGGGTGCATTCGTGTTTGAAAGTTTAATGGTCGTGTTTTCAAGCTGTGCCTCGGCCATCTGTGAAGCGATGGTGCGCTTGTAAATGAGGTCGTACAATCTTTTTTGACGATCATCGGCACCTGCAATATTCTTGCTGAAGTTGGTTGGACGAATAGCCTCGTGTGCCTCTTGTGCACCTTTGCTTTTGGTATTGAATTTACGCGCTTGGTGGTAGTTGTCTCCGTACTGTGCTTGAACATGTGCAGCAATGCCGGCAAGGGCATCGTTACTCAAGTTGAAACTGTCAGTTCTCATGTAAGTGATGTGTCCAGCTTCGTACAAGCGCTGCGCCAGGGTCATCGTTTGACTCACGCTGTAGCCTAATTTACGGCTCGCCTCTTGTTGCAAGGTTGAGGTGGTAAATGGTGCTGCCGGAGAACGCTTTCCTGGACGCTTGTCTACCGACTCCACATTATATTGGGCACCCACACATTTAGAAAGGAATGCCTGCGCTTCTTCTTCCGTAGGTAGATTTTTGGACAATTCAGCTTTGAAGCTAATTTTTCCATCCGTAAAGATTCCGCTCACCTTGTAGCTCGCCACAGGAACGTGCGCTTCAATCTCGCGCTCTTTCTCTACGATCAATCGAACTGCTACACTCTGAACGCGGCCCGCACTCAATCCACGTTGAATACTCTTCCAAAGCACTGGGCTCAACTCATACCCCACCAAACGGTCAAGTACGCGGCGGGCCTGCTGTGCATCAACGAGCTCTTTGTTGATTTTTCTTGGATTCTCAACAGCGCGAAGGATGGCTGTTTTGGTAATCTCGTTAAAGACGATTCTTTCCGTTTTGTCGTCAGTCAATCCCAAGCTCTCGTAGAGGTGCCATGCAATCGCTTCTCCCTCGCGGTCCTCATCCGATGCGAGCCATACTTTTTCAGCGCCTTTCGCGGCTTTTTTCAGCTCCTTTACTAAGGTTGTTTTGTCCTTTGACACGCAATATTCAGGCGTGAAATTGTTTTCTATGTCAATGGCCATTCCCTTGTCGCAAAGGTCGCGGATGTGTCCATAAGAAGACATTACAGAGAAGTCGTTACCCAAGTACTTTTGGATAGTTTTTGCTTTTGCAGGTGACTCAACGATGACGAGATTACTTGCCATAAAAATCGATTCAGTTAGAAGAATGAGGGCACAAAGTAAAGGCGAAAAAGATTATAGAAGCAACAACTTTTTTACCTCGTATGTTCTCTTATATATGTATTACTACGTAATAGGATTTTGAAAATCGGACAAATTGTCAGTTAAGGATGTATCTTTGTACCGTCGCAAGAGAAAGTAAAGTTTTGAGCGAATTAAAATATGGAAGGAAAAACAAAACGCGCAAGCGGGAGAGGTCTTTACGCCGAGGGCGATAAGAACCCACACGAGCACGATGGAACCGTGCTAGAAACGAAAAACCCTACAGGAACAAAGAAGCTCTATATTGAGTCGTACGGTTGCCAAATGAATTTCTCGGACAGCGAGATCGTTGCCTCAGTATTGGGCAAGGAAGGGTACAGTACCACACAGAATCCAGAGGAAGCGGATCTAGTGCTTCTCAATACTTGTTCTATCCGGGACAAGGCGGAGCAGACGGTGCGCAATAGATTGAACCATTTCAACGGCCACAAGCGCAAGAATCCAGATATGAAAATTGGGGTCTTGGGGTGTATGGCAGAGCGCGTCAAGGGGAAGCTGCTCGATGAAGAGAAACTTGTGGATTTGGTTGTAGGTCCAGATGCCTACCGCGATTTGCCGAACCTACTGCAGGAGCTCGACGGTGGTCGCAAGGCGGTCAATGTGATCCTTAGTAAAGAGGAAACCTACGACGATATTGAGCCCGTTCGCTTGGGTGGTAATGGCGTGAGTGCCTTTGTTTCGATTACTCGTGGTTGTGATAACATGTGTACGTTCTGTGTCGTTCCATTTACCCGCGGTAGGGAACGTTCACGCAATCCACAAACTATTGTCGATGAAGCACTGGATTTGCAGAAGAGAGGCTACAAAGAGATTACCCTCTTGGGGCAAAACGTAGATAGCTACCTCTGGTACGGCGGTGGTTTGAAAAAAGACTTTGAGAAGGCCTCTGAATTGGCCAAAGCTAGTGCCGTTCATTTTGCAGACCTCATGGCTATGGTGGCTGAAGCGGTGCCAAATATGCGCATTAGATTCTCCACATCGAACCCTCAGGACATGAGAGACGATGTGCTTGAGACCATTGCCAAATACAAGAACATCTGTAATTACATCCACCTGCCGGTTCAGAGTGGCTCGTCAAGAATTTTGGAGCTGATGAATCGTGGTCACAACCGTGAGGAGTACATCGCGTTAATCGACCGCATCAACCGCATCATTCCTGGTTGTGCCATTTCACACGATATGATCTCGGGCTTCCCGACGGAAACTGAGGAAGACCACCAGGAGACCTTGAGCTTGATGGAATATGTGAAGTACGACTTCGGGTACATGTTCTTCTACAGCGAACGACCAAATACCTATGCGGCGCGTAAGATGGAAGATGATATTCCATTGGATGTGAAAAAGCGCAGATTGAACGAGATTATTAAACTACAGACCTCGCACAGCTTGTTGCGTCATCAGGCGATGATTGGCAACACGTATGAGGTGTTGGTGGAAGGAACTTCCAAAAAGAGCGATCAGCAATTGTTTGGTCGTACAGATACTAACAGTGTGGTTGTTTTTGACAAGCACGATTTTAAACCGGGCGACTTCTGTCATGTACGAATTGACAGTTGTACCTCGGCTACCTTGATTGGTACAGTCGTTGAACAAGCGTAAACCAAAGCAGCAGAACCATGGCAGATCTTAAGAGCATTAAACAACGTTTTGGAATTATTGGGACCAGTCCACTATTGGACCGCGCCTTGAGCAAGGCGGTTCAGGTAGCCCCAACCGATATTAGTGTTTTGGTCACCGGTGAAAGTGGTGTAGGTAAGGAGAGTATCCCCAAGATCATCCACAACCTAAGTCACCGCAAGCATAAGCCATATATCGCTGTGAACTGTGGCGCCATTCCAGAGGGAACTATTGATTCCGAACTTTTCGGTCACGAGAAAGGGGCCTTTACTGGGGCCACTGGTGCCCGTAAGGGATATTTTGAAGAGGCCGACGGCGGCACGATTTTTTTGGATGAGGTGGGTGAATTGCCCCTGCCGTCGCAGGTCCGATTGCTTCGCGTGCTCGAGACCGGTGAATTTATTCGCGTGGGTGCCTCTCGTGCCCAGAAGATTGATGTGCGCGTTGTAGGTGCTACTAATGTGGGCATGCTCGAAGCGATTAAGAAGGGCAAGTTTCGTGAGGACCTCTACTACAGATTGAACACGGTAGAAATTCAGTTGCCTCCGCTTAGGGAGCGCCCTTCAGACATCCATTTATTGTTTAGAAAGTTCGCGGCCGATTTTGCAAACAAATATCATTTGCCGCCTTTGAGATTGGACGACGAAGCAGTCCGATTGCTCGAGCAGTACCGCTGGCCTGGAAACATTCGTCAGTTACGCAATTTGGCGGAGCAGATGAGCGTTATTGAAACTACCCGATTGGTAGGCAAGGATTTGTTGAAGACCTATTTGCCACAGGTGGATGCTTCCAATCTTCCGGCATTGAGCAATACTCGAGTGTCGGATAGCAGTGGAGACAGTTTTGCCCAAGAGCGCGAGGCTTTGTACAAGCTGTTGTTTGAGATGAAGGCCGAGATTAATGCCTTAAAGGAAGTTGTGGGCAGTGGCAAAGGACTCTATGAAAAGATTCAGGACGAGTACCCACAGATTGGTCAAGAGTTTAACAGACCGAGTGCTCCAACGAGCCATGAGGTGACCATCATCAGCAACGACGAGCGTGAGCAATTTGACGACCACACCATAGAGATAGAAAATCTGAGCTTGGTAGATAAGGAGATTGAATTGATCAAAAAGGCATTGGAAAAGTCCGGGGGTAAAAGAAAGAATGCAGCCAAGGAATTGGGGATTTCGGAGCGTACCTTGTATCGGAAGATTAAGCAGTACAACCTCGAATGAGAGTAAGAGTATTCATCGCGCTTGCGGCTTTAGTATTTGCTTCTTGTAAAGGCGGATACAGCTTTACCGGGGGGAATGTTGGTGATGCGAAATCCATATATGTGGGTTTCTTTGACAACAATGCCCAGATAGTCAATCCTGAGATGTCGCAGATAGTGACAGAGTCGATCAAAGATATTTTTGTGCAACAGACTTCCCTGGAGCTCAACGACGGGCCGTCGGATATGGAAGTTAGCGGTGCCATCACAGAATACAGTCTTCGTCCACAGGCAGCCCGGGGTCCCTCGGAAGTGGCTCAGATGCGCTTTACCATTGCGGTAAATGTTGAATTTACGAATCGACTAGAACCAAAAAATGATTTTTCCCAGCGATTTTCTCGCTACCGGGATTATGATGCCGATTTGAATTTTTCGGATATTGAAACAGAATTGTCAGAGGAGATTATTAAGGAATTGACCGAGGATATTCTCAATAGAGCTATAGCCAACTGGTAGAATGAACGCAAAACAACTCAAGGAATTTTTTGAGCGCCCTGAAAAGATGGACGATGCTGCTTTAGCGGCGTTGAAACAGGCTGTGCAGGATTTTCCGTATGCAGCGCCCTTGCAGGTGTTGTACATGAAGGCGTTACAGAACAGCGACAACTATCAATTACCGGCACAGGTCAAGCGTTCTGCGATTGCAGTTCCAGACCGCGCACTGCTTCAGGGGTTCTATGAAACCTCAGGTGCGCCAATGAAAACGGCAATCATTGACTTTGACCTTGATGCGTTTAAAGCGCAGAAGAAAACGGAGAAAAAACCTGCAGCTAAGGCGCAAGCTAAAGCAGAGAAAGAAAAGGTACCTGCTTCAGCGAAGCCTGCGGTGAAGGCTGAAACTAAATCCGCTCCAAAGCAAGCCCCGAAGCAAACACGTAAGCCTGCTCCGAAACCTGTAGTTCCTAAAAGAGATCCAGATAGCCTAGATCATTTGCCTGAAAGTGTGCGCAATGCCATTTTGAGGTCTAGGGCACTTACGAAAGGTGAATCGGCCCCGCAGAAGAAAGAAGTTCCTAAGGCGACACCCGCGAAGTCAGAACAGAAAATTCAATCTCAGACGTCCCCTGTTGTAGAGACTACAGCGAAGGCGCAACCAAAAAAGGAAGCGAAGACACCTGCAAGTAAAGTGGAGCAGCCTGCAAAGAAAGCAGCGCCTAAGGTGGAAAAGCCGGCGGCCAAAGAGCCTGAACCAGAAAAAGTGAGTCCGCCTGCTGTAAAAGAGGAAGCTGTGAAAGCAGATGAGGACATTCGCGTAATGCCATTTAGCGAAAAAGCTTCGTTCTTGGAATGGCTGAATGCCGATCACAGTGTTCCAGTAACCACCATCAATAATAAGCAAGGGTTTGCCAGTGTTGAGGTAGTTCCCGACCAAGGCAGCTCGCAAGATCAGGGCAACGAAATACGTAAAATCATTCAGGAGCTCCCGAAATTTGAAGTGGAGCCTTCCAACGGCAGAATCAATGTGTTCACGCTTGAAGCAGATGCCGAAGGAAAGTTTGTAACGGAAACATTAGCAGAGATTTACTTCGGACAGCGATTATTTGACAAGGCGATCAAAGCCTACGAGATTTTAAGTTTGAAATACCCGGAAAAAAGTGGTTTCTTTGCCGACCGAATTAGAGCAATTAAGAAAGAAAAGAACTCATGACAGCACTATTCTCTATCCTTATCGTAGTTATCTCAGTACTACTTGTTTTAGTGATTCTAGTACAGAATCCTAAAGGCGGTGGTTTGAGCTCAGCTTTTGGTGGCGACAGCCCTCAGATGTTGGGTGGTGTCAAAAAGACAACGGACTTCCTAGACAAAGCGACTTGGGGTTTGGTTATTGGTCTTTTTGTTTTGGTGATCGCTATGAACATGAGCGGTGGTGAGGCAGTAGAGGAAGAGGATACCTTATTGCGTGATCAAGTAGAGAACGCTGTTCCTTTCCAACCTGCAGTTCCTGCTCCAGCTGCAGATGCACCAGTAGAGGACATGCCAGTAGAAGGTATGCCTGAGAGTGTTGAAGAATAAGAAGTTCTAAGAAATAGTTGAGCCCGAACGGTCCTGCCGTTCGGGCTTTTTTTATCTTCCAAAACTGACAGTTCTTCGTTTCGTAAGGTCGAGTTTGGTGTCAGAGTGGCACTAAAACTGAATTGGCATAAAATTTCGAGTAAGAAGAGCGACAAACATTAAAAACTCAAATCATGGCAGATTTAAACATTCGTCCGTTAGCTGACCGAGTAATTATTGAACCGGCGGCTGCTGAAACAAAGACAGCTTCGGGAATTATTATTCCTGATACTGCACAAGAAAAACCTCAGAGAGGTACTGTTGTGGCTGTAGGCCCAGGTAAAAAAGACGAGCCTATGACGGTGAGCGTTGGTGATGTAGTGCTGTACGGCAAGTACAGCGGCACTGAATTCAAGTACGAAGGCGGTGATTACATTATCATGCGCGAAGCCGATATCATGGCAATTGTTTAATCCTAACTGATAAAAACGAATAGACATGGCAAAGCAAATTTCATTTGATGTAGATGCAAGAAACAGCCTCAAAGCAGGTGTTGATGCATTGGCGAATGCAGTGAAAGTAACCTTGGGTCCAAAGGGCCGCAATGTGATTATTGAAAAGGCATTTGGTGCGCCGCACGTAACCAAGGACGGTGTATCTGTAGCTAAGGAAATCGAGTTGGAAGACAAGCTCGAGAACCTAGGTGCACAGATGGTGAAAGAAGTGGCTTCTAAGACGGCGGATATCGCGGGTGACGGAACCACTACAGCAACGGTTTTGGCACAGGCCATCTACAATCATGGATTGAAAAACGTGGCTGCTGGTGCAAACCCTATGGATCTAAAGCGCGGTATTGAAAAGGCCGTGAATGCTTTGGTGGGTGAATTGAAAAATTTAAGCCAAGAAGT
>JBNAAX010000015.1:0-34174 GCA_049631665.1 Schleiferiaceae bacterium | reverse complement strand
GGCATTGGCCTACGCCGGAATAGAGGAAGAGATTCGCAAGATTGTGGTCCCGGCATACGGGCGTCAGATCCACGACCTCGAAGGCAACGAGAGTTACTTTGCCTACAACATTGACAACAAAGCCATTCACAGCATCAGCCGTGGCGAGTTCAATAAAACTTTGGTGGAATTGGCCGAAGCGCTGCCGAATGTAACGATCACCTTTGATGCCTTCTGTGAACATGTGGACTTCAACACGGGGACCGTTCATATGAAGCAAGGCGAGCAGCTCAATGCGTATTCAGCTGACCTCATCGTTGGGGCGGATGGAACAGGCTCTTCGGTGCGTGGCGCCTTGATGAAGCAACCGCGCTTTAATTACAGCCAAGAGTTTATTGACAGTGGGTACAAGGAAGTTCATATTCCTGCCGGCGAAAACGGAGCACCTCAACTCAATATAGATGCGCTGCACATATGGCCGCGCCGCGAATTCATGCTGATGGGACTGGCCAATACCGACAATGGTTTCACCGGAACTGTTTTTGCACCGTTCGACGGGGAATACGGATTGGACCACCTCAAAACCGGTGCAGACGGTCTACGTTACTTCGAGGAATATTTCAAAGACGCCATCCCTCTTATTCCAAATTTAGAGGAGCAATGGGAAAGCAACCCTACCTCCGCCTTAGCGTGCATTCGTTGTGAACCTTACCATTGGGGCACCAACACCATGCTCATAGGTGATGCCGCACATGCCACCGTTCCATTCTATGGCGAGGGCATGAACGGATCGCTGGAAGATGTACGCGTATTCTTGGAGCTGCTCGATGAGCACGGGGATTCCGACATGAAAAAAGTTCTGGAGATCTATACCCAGCAGCGAGTACCTGCAGGCAATGCTTTGGTAGACTTAAGCTTGAGAAACTTCATTGAAATGCGCGATCTGGTGGCCGATCCAAGCTTCCAATTGCGCAAAAAAATAGAGCGTAAGGTGCAAGCCAATCATCCAGACAAATGGACACCGCTCTACACTTTGGTGAAGTTCACCAACATCCCGTACCATGAAGCAAAGGCCGAAGGAGAACGCCACGATCGAATCATGGAAGAAATTCTAGCCATGGAAGGTGTAGAGGAGCATTGGGACAGCGAAGAGGTAGAACAAGAAGTGCTCCGATTGTTCGAATCTGTCCGTTAGAATCGAACGCCTCCGGTGTGAATCCACACCACTTTTCCTTGTAAGCTGGTGCGCTGAAGATAGGCCCACACCTTTGCATTGTAGTTGGGATCCAGTGGTATACCCGTAGTTTGCTCAAAATTCTCAGCCTCCTCGAGCAGTGAAGGCGACCATTTTCCAAAGCCGCCAAAATGAGTTTCATCTTCCCAGTGAAGGGTAATGTGTTTTGCCAAGGCCTGCTGCTGTGCGGCGGCGCATTCTATGAGGGCACCTTTCACGGCACTCACTACGTGGACCTGCGTTTTGCAGTGTGGAGGCATCGCCGCAAGAATACCAGATACAGTTGTACCTGTACCGGAGGCAAGCACGAGGTGATCGGGTTCCTGGGCCAATTCTTTCCATATCGCTCCACAACCCTCCATGGCGTGGGGCCCAGCGCCGCCCTCAGGAAGTACCCTGCCCGAGTATCCCGTCCAACCGCTTTCACGCAAGGACCTAAAGGCATTGCGAGAAACAAATTCCAAGGCCATCCCTTGTGCCTGGCAATACTTCAGCAAGTCGTTGCTCGAGGCGTTCAATTCCTCGCCGCGCACCACTCCTGTGATGGGATGACCAAAGTGCTTGGCTGCAAAGGCTGCGGCCGGCAAGTGATTGCTAAAGGCGCCACCGAAGGTCGTGATGGGCTCTCCAGGTCGAAGTATTTGGAAAAATCCTTGGAGCTTGCGCCACTTGTTGCCGGAGACTATGGGATGTATGAGATCGTCGCGTTTAATCCATAAATCGCGCCCCTGCAGATGCAACTTTTCCAGTGGTGAGGGTAGATTGAAAGGAAATTGGTCCGATTTCATAGTCGCAAAGGTACGGTGATGTAACTTTGAGCAGACCCAAATGCTGTAGATACGATGTTTAAAAAGGAATTGGACCCGGAGGATTTTTACAAAACCGAAGAGGGCTATATCGTGTTTACTGAAAAATACCACCTCAAACGCGGCTACTGTTGCCAAAGCGGGTGCAAGCATTGCCCATACGGATATGACAAAGGAACACACAGAGTTAAAGGAGCCTAAAATGACCACCTTTCAGAAAGAGATAGTAGCGGGTATTCCTGCAGAATTACCTCCAAGACGCACCGTTGGAACGGAAGTTAACCGAGCGCCCAAGCGCAAAGACACCCTGAGTGCCGGCGAGAAGCGTCTGGCCTTGGAAAATGCTTTGCGCTACTTTCCGAAGGGGTGGCATGCGGAATTGGCCCCAGAATTTTTAGAAGAGCTCAAGGAATTTGGACGCATTTACATGTACCGTTTCAAGCCTTCGTACGACATGCATGCTCGTGGGATTGAAGAATATCCGTGCAAGACGCCTCAGGCGGCGGCCATCATGTTGATGATCCAAAACAACCTGGATCCGGCGGTGGCGCAACACCCGGAGGAACTAATCACCTACGGCGGTAATGGGGCGGTGTTCCAGAATTGGGCACAATACCTCTTGACCATGAAATACCTCAGCGAAATGACTGAGGAGCAGACCCTACACATGTACAGCGGCCACCCGATGGGCCTCTTCCCTTCTTCCAAAGAAGCACCGCGCGTGGTGGTGACCAACGGAATGATGATTCCGAATTACAGCCAACCGGACGATTGGGAAAAATTCAATGCCCTAGGCGTTACCCAATACGGTCAAATGACGGCCGGTTCTTACATGTACATTGGTCCACAAGGGATCGTACACGGAACAACCATCACCGTATTGAATGCTGCACGCATGAAATCTAGCGGTGGACCGGAAGGAAAACTATTTGTCACTGCGGGTTTGGGCGGTATGTCTGGCGCGCAGCCAAAGGCTGGAAATATTGCTGGGGTGGTGAGCATCACTGCAGAAATCAACCCAAAAGCAGCCTACAAGCGTCACGAACAAGGCTGGGTGGACGAGATTACAACCAGCACCGATGAAGCCATCGACATGGCCTTAGAATTCCAGGCAGAAAAACGCGCACGAAGCATCGCCTACATAGGAAATATCGTGGACCTCTGGGAGCGCATGGCGGAACGCAATGTGCACGTCGATCTGGGTTCTGACCAGACCTCCCTGCACAACCCTTGGGCGGGAGGATATTACCCTCAGGGCATGAGCTATGAGGAGTCGAACGAGATGATGGCTAATCATCCTGAAGAGTTCAAAGTACGCATCCAAGCGACCTTGAAGCGTCACGTTGAGGCGGTCAATGCGCTCGTAGAAAACGGCATGTACTTCTTCGATTACGGGAATGCATTCTTATTGGAAAGCTCTCGCGCCGGTGCAGAAATCATGGCCGCAGACGGCGAGCACTTCCGATACCCGTCTTATGTTCAAGACATCATGGGCCCAATGTGTTTCGACTACGGTTTTGGTCCGTTCCGCTGGGTATGTGCCAGTGGCGATGGGGCCGATTTAGATAAGACCGATGCCATCGCCCAAGAAATCCTCGAAGGACTCAAGGCCAAGGCGCCGGAAGAAATTCGTCAGCAGATGGACGACAACATTCGGTGGATCAAAGGCGCCAAAGAAAATAAATTGGTCGTAGGCTCTCAGGCGCGCATCTTGTATGCCGATAGCGAAGGTCGCATTGAGATCGCACGCGCGTTCAACAAAGCCATTGCCGCAGGAGAGATTGGTCCCGTTGTATTGGGCCGTGACCACCACGATGTCAGTGGTACAGACAGTCCGTACCGCGAGACCTCGAACATCTACGACGGTTCTAGCTTCACCGCAGATATGGCCATCCAAAACGTCATTGGAGATAGCTTCCGCGGTGCTACCTGGGTGAGTATTCACAACGGCGGCGGCGTTGGATGGGGCGAGGTCATCAACGGCGGATTCGGCATGTTGCTCGACGGCTCGGCGGAAGCTGAGCGCAAGCTCGAAAACATGTTGCTCTACGATGTAAATAATGGTATCGCGAGAAGGTCGTGGGCTAGAAATAAAGAAGCTATATTCGCCATCGAGCGCGAGATGGAGCGTACCCCTAATTTAAAGGTGACCGTGCCGAAGCTCGTAGACGAAAACGTATTGAACAACCTAGATTTTTAAGATGAAAAAGTTCTTTTTGGCCGCTGTGGGCCTAAGTATGATGGCGAGCTGTTCGCAGCCTGCCGCAGTAGAAAATACAGATAGCGGCATTCGCCTTGCCTATGTACGTATCGACTCTTTGCAGAGTCAATATGAGTACTTTGAGGAATTGGCCCTTGAGCTTATTGAGGAAGAAAAGGTGCTCGTTGAAGACCTTCAGCGTCGCCAGCAAACTTTGCAAGAGAACATTGCGCTTTACCAGCAAGAGGCGCCTAAGATGAGTGCTCGTCAGCGCGAAGCCAATGAAGCAGATCTTATGCGTGTGCAACAGCAGTACCTTCAAGTAGAGCAGGCAGCACAAGCACAACTGGTCAAGAAGCAGCAAGATTTGACCAAGATGATGCGTGAGGACATGGATAAAGCCATCGCCGTATTGAAAGATGAACTCAATCTAGATTTCATCCTGCTCTACGAAGAGGGCGGACAAATCATCTACGCCAATACCGATTTCGACATTACCGAGCGCATGGTAAACATGCTCAACGAGAGCCGCGAAACGCCTAGTGAAGAAGCTACAGAAGTGGCGGACAGCACGAGCGCGGAATAAAATTTTTGATTCCAAACAAAAAAGCCCGGGCGCATGCCCGGGCTTTTTTTGTGTAATAATGTTTTACAGATAATAACGGAAGCCAAACGCCCCACCAACGCTGTACGACACCTCGCTAAGACCTACGTCTAATTTGTTGATCGGTAAAGCGGCCAATCTAAACTCACCGCGAACGGTGAACACCAGATTGCTTGCAATGGTAAACTCGCTACCTAATGCAAAACCTATGGTTCCGTTAAAGCCCTTGTGATTTTTAATGTCTGTACCGCGTTGGTACATCATACCTAGTGCACCTACTACGGCATCTTGAGAGTAAGAAGGCACTCCTTCACCGATCCAATTACGGTCGATCTTTTGATAAAACGTGAGATCGTACGAAGGCACCACTTGTAGGGCCCAGGCATCAGTCATCTGTGTATGGAAAATCACCTGTATTGGCACTGTGATGGCTTGAATATCTGTGCGTGCGTCAAATACACCAATGGTATCCTGAACGACCGCATTTTGATCAAAGACTGCATAGTCGTTGGTGATATAACCGGTTTGTTCGGTCATGAACCCAATGCCCAAATGAAAGATACTGCGCAACTCGTAGTAAGACATAATTCCATAGCGCTGTCCCAAGATTCCCGAGGCACCTTCACTATTCAAAGCATAGATCTCCTCCCCGTCCATTTGTGGCTCGTACAGCGCAAGGCGACGAGAAGCAAATGCAGGTGCATAGGTTGCTGCAAAAGAGAAGCGTGTATCACTTACGTCGCTGTCTGTGAAATATTCAATAGGTTCTTCGGTTTGACCGAAGGCCAATGCGCTCCAACCGAGCGCAAGAATGGGTAATAGTTTCTTCATCATGCAAAATGATTTGGCCAATCGGCCAATACTTTATCAATTCCTTCTGGGTTTTTACCGCCTGCCGTTGCAAATGCTGGTTGGCCACCGCCACCGCCTTGGATATGCTGTGCCAATGCGCGAACAGCGTTACCTGCATGCCAGCCCTTATCCGCAACAAGGTCGTCGCTAACCCCAATACTCAGCGTGACCTTTCCGCCAGCCACATTGCCTAAAATTACTAGTGTATTTGGGGTCGATTTTAGCTTGAACACGAGGTCCTTCACACTACCCGCGTCTAATGCGGTGCGAGAAACAATCGCGCGAGCACCTGCATGGTCCACCGCACTGTTTTCTAAATCTTTCACCGCATGCATCGCTTTTTCTTTGCGCAATGCTTCAATCTCTTTCTGTGCAGCTGCTTCTTTGTCTTTCAACTGTTGCAATGCACCGGCAAAATCTTGCGGGTTTTTCAATATTTCTGAAGCTGCACGCAACTTGGCTAATTCCGCGTTCACATAGTCCAGTGCGCCTTTTCCGGTTACAGCTTCCACACGGCGTACACCGGCAGCCACTGCCCCTTCAGAGATAAATTTGAACAAGCCTATGGAACCTGTAGCTGGCACGTGGATTCCTCCACATAGTTCCACGGAGGTGCCAAATTTGATGGCACGAACCGTATCGCCATATTTCTCACCAAAGAGGGCCATTGCACCCATATTTTTCGCCTCAGCAATAGGAATGTTACGGTATTCCTCCAACGCATAGTTGGCTTGAATGCGCTCGTTCACCTTCGCTTCAATTGTGGCCAATTCCTCAGGGCTTACCTTTTGGAAGTGCGAGAAGTCAAAGCGCAAATAATCTGGACGTACCAAAGAGCCCTTCTGCTCCACATGCTCGCCTAAAACTTCACGAAGTACCTCATGCATCAAGTGTGTTGCACTGTGGTTTTTTGCCGTTTCATTGCGGTCCGAAGTATTCACTTGTGCCTGCCACGAACCGCTAAGATCTTCAGGTAAAGTATCCGTGAAATGAACGATGATCCCGTTCTCTTTCTTGGTATTGGTAATGGCTATGGTGCGCTCGCCTTGCGTTAAGGTTCCTGTATCCCCTACTTGACCTCCACCTTCTGCGTAGAACGGAGTCATTGAAAGGACCAATTGGTAAAACTCTTTTTTCTTCGCACTCACTTTGCGGTAGCGCGTAATGCGTACATCCGCCTCCGTGTAGTCGTATCCGATAAACTCTTCTTTGTCGTCTTCTTCAAGCTCCACCCAGTCGTCTGTGCTCAATTTGGTAGCTGCACGAGAGCGCTCTTTCTGCGCCGTCATTTCTTCAGTGAAACCAGCCATATCCACGGTACGGTCGTTCTCACGCATGATGAGCTCCGTTAAATCGATCGGGAATCCATAGGTGTCGTACAACTCAAAAGCGCGCTTGCCGTCCAATACTTTTACATCAGTCGCCAAAAACTCTTCAAGCTTGGCCAACCCCTGTGCAAGGGTTTTTAAGAAGCTCTGCTCCTCCTCTTCGATGACCTTTTCCACCAACGCTCGTTGGGCGGTCAATTCTGGGAAGAATTCACCCATCTCACTTTCCAAGGTTTCGACCAATTGGAACATGAACGGTGATTTCAAATTCAAATAAGAGAACCCGTAACGAATGGCACGACGTAGAATGCGGCGAATCACATAGCCCGCACCTGAGCTCGCTGGAAGTTGACCGTCAGCAATGGCAAAAGCTACTGCTCTAATATGGTCTGCAATCACACGTTGTGCGATGTCCGTCGCTTCCTCGGCGCCGTATTTAATACCTGAAATACCTGCGACCTTATCAATGAGCGGTGTAAAGACGTCTGTATCGTAATTGGATTGCTTGCCCTGTAGCGCCATACAAAGGCGCTCAAAGCCCATACCGGTATCAATATGCTGTGCCGGAAGATTCTCTAGCTCACCACTTGCTTTACGGTTGAACTGCATGAATACGAGGTTCCAGATTTCCACTACCTGTGGATGGTCCTCATTTACCAGAGATGCACCAGAAACCTTAGCACGCTCTTCCTCACTTCTAAGATCGACATGGATTTCAGAACAAGGTCCACAAGGCCCAGTCTCACCCATCTCCCAGAAGTTATCCGCCTTGTTTCCATTAAGAATGCGCTCTGATGGAACGAATTGGGCCCATAAATCAGCAGCTTCGTTGTCACGCGGCAGGCCGTCTTTGGCATCGCCTTCAAAAACGGTGACGTACAATCGGTCCTTATCCAAACCGTACACGTTGGTCAATAAGTCCCATGCCCACTCAATGGCTTCCTTCTTGAAGTAATCGCCAATGGACCAGTTGCCCAACATCTCAAATAAGGTGTGGTGGTAGGTATCGTGCCCTACCTCGTCAAGGTCATTGTGTTTCCCACTGACGCGCAAACATTTCTGTGTATCTGCGATACGTGCATTTTTTGGTGTGGCGTTTCCAAGGAAAAAATCCTTGAACGGATTCATTCCCGCATTGATAAACATAAGGGTAGGATCGTTCTTATTTACCACCGGAGCAGAAGGCACAATCTCGTGTCCTTTGCTTTCGAAGTACTGTAAAAATTTGCGACGTATTTCTTTCGAAGTGAGCATATTGTGAATTCTCTAAAAGAGAGCTACGGTTAAGTGTTTATCTAATTTCGTTTCTTTGTGGTACAATATTCGCGTCAATATTGCGTCTTAGCAAAAATAACGCATTAAGTATGGCTAAAGTAAAATACACGTACGATTCTAAGACACTGTCTTACAGAAAGATAGAGCGTACATGGAAACAGAGAGTTAAAGAAGTTGCCCTTTTTAGCATCGCGGCAGCCGCTTTTGGCTTTGTTTTTTACACAGCGGCCGACCTGTGGTTTGAGAGTCCAAAGGAGCGCAGAATGAAGCGTGAATTGGACAATATGGTCATCCAATACGACCTAATGAACGGTAAGTTGGAAGAATTGGCCACCGTACTTTCTGATATTGAAAAACGCGACGATGAAATTTACCGTACCATCTTTGAGGCAGGGCCTATCCCGCAAGAAGTGCGTACTGCAGGTTTCGGGGGTGCGAACCGCTACAAAAACCTCGAAGGATTCTCAAATTCCGAGCTCCTTATTGACACTCGCAAGAAATTAGATCAAGTTGCCAAGCGCGCCTATGTTCAAACCAAGAGTTTCGACGATGTCGTTGAAATGGCGCGCAACAAAGAGCAAATGCTTGCCTCTATTCCTGCTATTCAACCTGTGGCGAATAAGAATCTGAAACGCATGGCTTCTGGCTACGGCTACCGTATCCATCCGATCTATAAAGTGCGCAAGATGCACTGGGGAACGGACTTCTCTGCGCCTACGGGGACGCCAATCTACGCGACCGGTGACGGTAAAGTGAGCACCTACAAACGCAGCCGCTCGGGCTACGGTCGTCACATCGTGATTGACCACGGCTTTGGCTACAAAACGTTATATGCGCACATGAGTAAGATTGAAGTACGTCGTGGACAGCGTGTGAAGCGTGGTGATCTCATTGGTTATGTAGGATCAACCGGTTCTTCTACGGCACCACACCTGCATTACGAAGTCATTAAAGACGGTCGTAAGATTAATCCAATCAACTACTTCTTCAACGATCTTAGCGCAGAACAGTACGAGGAAATGCTGAAAATCAGCTCGCACTCGAACCAGAGTTTCGATTAATAGTCAATAAGTTCATACCTTCATAGTATGAATCAACTGCCGGACAAACTGTATTATACCATTGGTGAGGTGGCCAAACACTTTGGTCTGAACACCTCGAACCTTCGCTATTGGGAACGCGAATTCAAACAATTACATCCTAAAAAGAACGCTTCCGGTAAACGCAAGTATTCCAAGGATGATGTCGCAGTCATTGGCACAATCAATCACCTTGTCAAGGAGCGCGGCTTTACTATTGAGGGCGCCAAGAAGCACTTGAAAGACGAAGGCAAATCGGCAGTAGCCAAAGTGGAAGCCCTGGAGAAACTGGGCTATGTCAAGTCAGAATTACAAAAAATCCTGCGTACGATGCAGGCTAATTAATCCTAACCTAAATACCTGAAATGAAAAAATCGACAATCACTCTTTTAGTAGTTGTAGGAATCCTTGTAGCCCTTGTTAGCTGGACTATCGGTGCCTACAATGGTCTTGTTACTTTGGACGAAGAAACCAACGGAAAATGGGCACAAGTGGAGAGCGCTTATCAACGTCGTGCGGACCTTATCCCAAACCTTGTAAATACCGTGAAAGGCTACGCTGAATTTGAAAAGGAAACATTGACTGGTGTTATTGAAGCACGTTCTAAGGCTACTGGGATCTCTGTGGACGCGAATAATCTAAGCCCAGAGGCCATTGCAAATTTCCAAGCTGCACAAAGCCAATTAAGCGGCGCTTTATCACGCTTGATGGTAACTGTCGAGCGCTACCCAGATTTAAAAGCCAATCAAAATTTCCTTGGACTACAAAGCCAATTGGAAGGCACAGAGAACCGCATTAAGATTGAACGTGATAGATTTAATGTGAGCGTGAAAAACTTCAATGCCACCATTCGCAAGTTCCCAAAGACGATCATCGCTTCAAGCTTTGATTTTCAAAAGAAGGGGTACTTCGAGGCGGACGCAGGAAGCGAAAAAGTACCTGAAGTCCAATTCTAATGAGTGATTACGTACGTTCATTACTCTCCAAAGAACAAGAGCAATCTTTAGTTGATGCCATCACTAAGGCGGAGCTGCATACTTCAGGTGAGATCCGAATTCACTTAGAAAAATCTACGGGAAATTCTTCTGCCGAGCAGCGCGCTAAGCAGTGGTTCGGTAAATTAGAAATGCACAAAACTGCCGAGAAAAACGGTGTCTTATTCTACCTAGCCATCGAAGACCGCAAGCTCGCTCTATGGGCTGGTGAAGGTATCAATGAAAAGGTTCCTTCTAATTTTTGGCAAGAGATCATTGACTTAATGGTCAGTGAATTTAAAGCAGGGTATTTCTCCGAAGGCCTAATAGCCGGTGTAGAGAAAACAGGAAAAGCCTTGGGACAATTTTTTCCTCGCAAAGACGATGATGTTGATGAGCTATCTAACGAAATATCTAAAGGTTAGCCTATGAAGCGTTGGATACTTTTACTTCTTTTCCCTTTCTCGCTTCTTGGACAAAATGTCCAAGATCTGTTAAACACCCCTGCGCCGAAGCGCTTGGTTTCGGATTATAGCGACATTCTTTCACCTAAGGAGGAAGCCTATCTAGAGAATCTTCTGCTCGATTACGCTGATACCTCATCAACGCAAATTGCGATTATTACGGTAGAGACCACCGGTGGCGATAACATCAACCTTATAACTGCAGAAATTGCTGCACGCTGGAAGATTGGTCAGCAAGGCAAAGACAATGGCTGTTTAATTCTTGTTGCCTCTGGTGATAGGGAAATATCTATACAGAACGGCTATGGTCTAGAACCTTATTTGACCGATTTCACATCTAAGCAAATCATTGAAAACGACATATTGCCTGAATTCAAAGCGGGCAGCTATTTCAAAGGATTAGTAGCCGGCTCAAATGCCATCTTTGAGGTACTCAATGGCACCTACGAAGGCAAAGGCGGTCGCTCTAGCGGCAACAGATCGCGTAAAAAGAACTTTGGAAAGCTACTCGTTCTGATCATTTTCATCATTATCTACCTCAGCAGAAATTCACGCGGAGGTGGCGGTGGCGGCGGCTATCGCACTGGTCCATTCTGGTGGGGCATGGGCTCAGGTTATACCATGGGCAGCATGGGACGCTCTGGAAGCTTCGGCGGCGGAGGCGGCTTCGGTGGAGGAGGTTTTGGCGGCTTCGGTGGCGGTGGCTTCGGTGGCGGCGGAGCATCGGGATCCTGGTAGATTTGACATAAATAAAAAATGCCACCTCCAGTGAGGTGGCATTTTTATTTTCATCTAGTCGAACTTTAAAATTCAAAGGTCAAACCTGTCAAGATGTTGAACGTCGCCTGAGCGTAGTAGTACGCAAAGTCCCCCCACATGTATCCATTGGCGGCATAGGAAGTGTTGCCCAAGTTTCTGAACTCCACAAATCCGATCAAGCGCTGCACATCGCTGCAATTCCAAGTGTACGAGGTACGTGCATTGATGATGTGATAGGCCGGTAGACTGTGTGCCTCAAGCCCTTCGTTCGACATGTATTGGTTGCCTACATATTGGTTCCATAGTGTTGCTTCAAATCCCTTCTTAGCATACGTCAAGCGTGCACTAGCTACTGCGCCAGGAGAGAAAGCAATTGGCGTATTATTCACAACTGAAGAGGTAGGATCACTCACCCAGTTCACATTCTCGTTCTGACTTAACGCCACATTGGCTGTCGCTGAAAGCGCCGAAGTCAACTCATACGCACCAGTAAACTCTACTCCCTGACGGAAGCTCTGACCGACATTTTCACGGATTGGATACCCCTGAGCATCGATAGCACCCGTCAAGACCAATTGGTTTTGGTACTGCTGGCGGTAGGCGTTCACATCAAAAGCCCACTTCTCACCCGAGTTCCGGAAATTGAATTCCATATCCAACATACGTTCTGCCTGCAACGCATTAGCATCAGCAGCATACTGTAAGTCTGTACGGTTCGGCTCGCGGTGACCTACACCTGCATACGCACCGAAAACTTGATTTCCACCAAGGTTGTAGGTCAAACCTACTTTAGGGTTAAAGAAATTGAAAGTACGGTCGAAGTTTGCCGGTCCCGTCGCTGAGCCACCAGTTGAACTATGATTCACGTAACGGTATTGTGCATCTGCGTAGACCAAAAGGTTGTTACTAGTCACAGCGTATTTCGCGTAGATGTTCGCATCGTCTTTAATAGCATCACCCGTATAGTAATCCCCGTCGAGGGTACTTACGTTTGGATTGTTTGCCCAGATCACACGACCAAAATGCGCTCCCTCATAACGGTGCACGCCACCGCCAAGCTGTACACGCTGGCCGCCGTTTTCATAGGTCCACGAAGAGGTGGCTCCATAGAAATCGTTGTCCAACCACTTGCGCGTAACCACATCTCCGTACGCAACAGTATCGCCTGAAGCCGTGTAATACGGCATTAATCCAAAGTCCATGAAGCTCAATCCCAAGACTGAACCTTGGTTGTATTCTTCATAATAACCGGCGCCTGCAGTGTGGTGCAAAGCCGCCGCAAAAGTTCCTCCAAAGAGGTTGGAATAACGGTAGTGCAACTGTGTATGCTCCTGGCCGTAGTTATCTACTTGGTCATCATAGGTACCGATAACACTCCAAGTATCATCATACAATGCTCCTGCAGCGTTGAACTGAGGATAAGCGTCGGGACCGTACATAGTGGCAGAGTCAACCCCATACCAAGCTTGGTAAGTACGCTCGCCACCGCCAAAGCGCACGGCCTCAACGTAATGACCGCCACCGGCAAAACCAGCGCTTACATAGTACGATTGTAGGTCTGAAGATGCACGCTCCACATATCCGTCTGAAGTGATGGAAGAGATGCGCGTATTCATCCAAAAACCGCTTGCCGTCTTTCCTGTGCTTGCTTCCATAGTAGCACGTTGTGTGCCATAAGATCCGGCACTCAAAGTGATACGACCGCCTTTTTCACCAGCACCCAAAGTGCTTAGACCAAGGCTTGCTCCAAAAGCACCAGAACCATTGGTAGAGGTTCCGACCCCTTTTTGTAATTGAATGGCGTTTGTAGAAGACATGAGGTCTGGTGTATTCACCCAAAACACGCCATGGCTCTCTGCATCATTCATTGGAATGCCGTTAACCGTAACGTTGATGCGCGTGATGTCCGAACCACGAATACGCATGTTGGTGTATCCAATACCGTTTCCAGCATCAGAGAAACTAACTACGCCTGCAACATCTTGTAACACATAAGGAAGGTCGCGACCGGTGTTTAGCGCTTCAACATCCTTTTCCGTTAAGTTGATCTGTGCGATTGGGTCGTCCTTTTGCGCCCAAGTGCCCAGTACATTCACCTCATTAAGTTCCACATTTGGGAGGAGGAGAATGTCGATTTTAGCCGAATCGGCTACTTCTTGTGCAGTAGCAAATAGCGAGAAAGCTACAGCAGCTGCGGTACACATGAATTTATTCATGAATTTGGTTTTAAAACCACGTCAAGGGGCAACAACGTGTATTACACATATTATTGCTTATCGTTCCTTGGCAGCATTACCTGCCCAGGTTCTATGGGTATGTTCTCAGCCCGTAGGTCAAACGACTTTCTGGGCACCCCTTTGAGACAACGCAAATGTATAACACGAAAAGCGTATGTTAGTGCTGATGAAAAAGATTGTTCGAATCAGCGGAATTGTGGGAGCTTCTGGACTCCTTTTGAGTGCACTTTTTAAGGTTCTCCACTACATGGGTGCCCCAACGCTACTGCTTATTGGTACGGTGAGCACCGGAGTGTTTATTCTGACCTATACCATCGATAAGCTGCGCGGCCGCTCTTAATCTTTAAACTTTTCGAGCAATCCTACCGGACGTAATCGGATTTGCTCCCCTTTTTGAGGCTGACGGCCGACCGGAAAATCATTGTACTTGTATAGTTTATCGAGCGATACTGCGTGCTGCTGACTAATTGCACGCATGGTCAATCCCTGCGAAGCAATCACAAACTTCTGTTTTGAGCGAGGTTTCTTGTAGTCGATGTACACCGCTTCGCCCGAATGAAATACCGTTTCGTAAGAGGCATCATTGATGCTTAGAAGAACTGGAACTCTCATGTGCAGCGAATCTGCCAAATCTTCCAAGGTCTCTCCTGTTTTAAACACGACATACGGCGTTCCGTTCACGTGGTGCTTCATTCTATGTATAAGGAATTTCTTTTTCGCATTGGTCACGGGCTTGCCCTTTGCATTTAAGGTAGGCCCTTCTGTTTTCACGGAAAGTGTATCCTCGGAGGCTAATAGCGGCGCCGAGGCGGCAAAATCAAACCGGTGCAATTCTTCTTGCTCTATGATGCGAATGAGCTTGTCGGCATAATCCGGAGCGGTCGCATAACCAGCCTTCTTTAGACCCTTCGCCCAACCCTTGTAATCTGTTGGGTCCAATTCAAACAAGAACTCGTACCTCGATCCTCGAACCAGAAAATCTGTATGGTCCTCATAACTGTGTCTAACCTCCTTATAGGCCCTGAAACACTCGCCTTTCTCATCGTCGTCGTGGTAGACCTTCTCGCCCGTCCAACTGCCGTGGCATTTGATTCCAAAGTGGTTGTTTGACTTCTTGGCCAATTCACTTAAGCCATTACCACTTTCCAAAATTCCTTGCGCCAAGGTAATCGACGCTGGTATTCCACTTCTATTCATCTCATCTACAGCAATTTGCGAATATTCTAACACATACGCAGTACGCGCATTGGTCTGTGCATGTATCACAAGCGCTGTGAAACTAACCACAAGGAGATGGAGGTAACGGTTCGTTAACATTGGGAGTACAATTTGACTACAAATTGCATTTTCCTTCTTGAAGTTTTTTCAAACTATCGACTGAGTTATTAAAAATTTGAGTGCTAACTCCCATAAAATCAAAAAATGAAATTGTTAATAACGCTTTTTGAGAAGGTCTTGAATCTGTAAATCGATTTGGTAGTTTAGGTATGAGTCTAAACAAAAACACTACGCAATGAATACTAACGATTTCGGAATGGACGATTCTTTTGCAAGCTTCGTTCAAGAATTAGAGCAAGCAGAGCAACCCAAAGCCTGCAGTATTGACAACCCAGAATGTGAGGCTTGCGGAAGCTAAATCACATCTGTAGAACACATTAAAACCCCCGGTTCGCTGCGCGAACCGGGGGTTTTTAATTTCCGCCCACCCTACTTCGCTAGTCTTGATAGATCGTCCAATCGCTATTCAGGTAGAGCAGTAGTAATAAACCAGTCATAAGGACAAAACCGAAGAACACGGAAGCCGCTATTTTTATTCCGGACCCTTTGGAATTCCTAAAAGCCACACGATGAAACGCAATGCTAAAAGCGGTTATGATCGTCGTGTACACGAAATAAATGACCCAATTCCAACCGTCAGACATCCAGCGAAAGTCATAATAGCCTTCGTCCATCCACATAAAGAATTGGCTCACAAGGTGAACCCACAAAAAGATGCGTGCATACGGGCGACGAACCAAAGACACTACAATAGGTACGTAAATCCTACCCCAAAGTAGTTGTTCCACCCGTTGATCTCGTATTTCAAACCCAGTGCATTGATACTGCCGTCAAAGCCGTACCATTGAATGTCCATGCCGATCGGAATAGTAAATACATTCACGGGATCGTCTGGATCGATAAACAACAAATCCACTAGACCGGTCTTTTCAGAATAATCCGCACCAGTCATGTATCCAAAACCAACATTCAAGAAAATATCAAATACATCACCCTCCCACAATTTACCGAAGCGCACTTTGGCTGAAGTGAATCGACCCACATTATAGCTGTACTGAGGAAGCGAAAAATTGCTCCCAAAGGCACCATTGCGAATGTAGGACGCCGTAAAAGCAAGAACACCCCCATTATCTAAATCGTGCAGGTAACCCCCTAATTCATATTCCTCACCTAAAACAAACGCCGTAGGATCTGTGAGCAGTGTGTGATAACCCGCAAGAATGCCCATATCGATCTCTCCTAAAGTCAATTCTGCCTGCGCATTAGAAAACAGCGGAGCCAAGGTGAATAGAAGAACAAATTTTAAGTTACGCATGCGGGTGCTATGTTTCCTTAAATATCAGAAAAACTATGCCAAAAAAGAAGCCACTTCTGTTTGAAGCGGCTTCCTTATCACTAGTTCTTAGTATCTGTAGTGTTCTGGCTTGAACGGTCCTTCAACCTTCACACCGATGTAATCGGCTTGGTCTTTACGAAGCGTCTCGAGCTCTACACCAATCTTAGCCAGGTGCAAGGCGGCTACCTTCTCATCCAAATGCTTCGGAAGCGTGTATACCTTGTTCTCGTACTTATCGCTGTGGTTCCACAACTCCAACTGTGCCAATACCTGGTTGGTGAAGCTGTTCGACATTACAAACGACGGGTGACCGGTAGCACAACCTAGATTCACCAAACGGCCTTCTGCCAATACGATGATCTCGTTGCCTTCTACATTGTACAGGTCCACCTGTGGCTTGATCACCACCTTAGTATCGCCGTACGCACCGTTCAACCATGCCATGTCGATCTCGTTGTCGAAGTGGCCGATATTACAAACGATGGTCTTATCATTCATCATACGGAAGTGCTCTTCGCGGATGATGTCTTTGTTTCCTGTTGCAGTTACTACAATTTGTGCACGTGGAATAGCTGTTTCCATGCGCTTCACCTCGAAGCCGTCCATCGCTGCTTGCAATGCACAGATAGGATCGATTTCAGTCACAATCACACGAGCACCAGCACCGCGCAATGACGCCGCAGTACCCTTACCTACATCACCGTAACCGGCAACAACAGCAACTTTACCTGCAATCATCACATCAGTAGCACGACGGATCGCATCTACTGCAGATTCTTGACAACCGTATTTGTTATCGAACTTCGACTTCGTTACAGAGTCGTTTACGTTGATCGCTGGAAGTACCAAGGTGCCGTTGATCTCACGCTCGTACAAACGGTGAACACCCGTAGTCGTCTCCTCTGACAACCCTTTGATGCCGGCTACCAACTCTGGGTATTCGTCGAACACCATGTTCGTCAAATCACCACCGTCGTCCAAGATCATGTTCAACGGCTGACGGTCCTCACCGAAAAAGAGCGTCTGCTCGATACACCAGTTGAACTCTTCCTCGTTCATGCCCTTCCAAGCGTAAACTGGAATACCCGCTGCTGCGATAGCTGCGGCTGCATGGTCTTGGGTAGAGAAAATATTACAAGAAGACCAGGTAACGTCTGCACCTAGCTCTACTAAAGTCTCGATCAATACTGCCGTTTGAATGGTCATGTGCAAACAACCGGCGATGCGTGCACCTGCCAATGGTTTACTTGCACCAAACTCCTCACGGAGCGCCATAAGACCTGGCATCTCTGCTTCGGCAAGCTTGATTTCTGTGCGGCCCCAATCGGCCAATGACATATCTTTAACTTTGTACGGTACGTACTGTGTAGTTGTACTCATGTAGTATATAAATTTGCTGCAAAGATACACAACACAAGTGTCTTACAAACAGTTCAGTAGAATGTTGATTTATCCATTTAAATACCTCGATGATTCCGTTCAGGTTTCCATCAACCCTGATTCCCAGGGAGAGGCCATTATGGACCAATTCAGCATTGCTGATCGTCAACGGTACGCTGAACTGAAATCTGAACCGAAAAAACAGGAATTTCTTTGGAGCCGCGCTGCTCTTCATGGCACTGGAGCTGATTTGAAATACATCGAATACCAAGGCAAGAAACCCATCACAGACGATGGGTACATCAGCCTCAGTCACTGTAAAGATGGTGTTGCCGCTGCATTCAGTGAAGCGCTCGAAGTAGGAATCGATATCGAAACCAAGCGTGAAAACCTTGTCCGTATCGCCCAAAAATTTACCACAGAAGAAGAACTCGCTCGATTTAATTGCGAACCACATACTGCGCTTCAATTTATTTGGGGCATCAAGGAAAGCCTTTTCAAACTATACGGATACGGCAGTGTAGACTTCAAGGCACATTTAGAAATCGCCACCTTTGAATGGGATCCCGAGAGCAGACAAGGATGGGGCATCGCATGGGTTGGACAAACCTGCCAAGAACGTCCTGAACCGCTCCAATGTTTAGTACAAACGGCTTTGGTTGGCGAACATTATATATGCTTGGCGACACACAGAATACCGACCGTTCCCTTCGAAAGCGAGCGCACTGTGTTGCGCGAATGGATTCCAAACGATGCACCTTGGCTGTATGATCTCAATATGAATCCTCAAGTCGTACGCTACACAGGAGATACTGGATTCACTTCTACCCACAGTGCCTTAAACCTGATAAAAAGCTACCCAAACTACCAGCGCGACGGGTATGGACGCTGGATGGTCATTGATAAATCTACCGACAACCCGATCGGTTGGTGTGGACTCAAAAACAACCCGTGGGGCATTGATCTTGGTTTCCGTTTCTTCGAGGCAGTCTGGGGCCAAGGCATCGCCACAGAATGTGCTGTAGCTACCGTTGAAAAAGCCAAAGCACTTGGCTTAAGTAGTCTTATCGGTCGTGCGCTGTCCGAAAATGTTGGAAGTTGGAAGGTACTAGAGAAGGTAGGAATGCAACGCTACGAAAGCGTGCCTATTGAAGATTTCGCACAGGACTACAATATTGCTGAAAAAGACCTCGGCAGCTGGAAAGGACAAATGCTGCACATGTATAAAATGGAGTTGTTGTGAAAATAGTGGTAACCGGAACCGAGAGCACCTTCAAGAGCACGCTTACCCAAGCGCTGGCTCAACAGTTCTCGTTTGTCCATACCAAAGAGTATGCGAGGGAATACTTGGAGGAAATTGCACCAAATACTCCTGTAGACCCGATGCCTAGAGCCGACTACGACCGCATCGAACAAGGCCAACTGCAGACCCAAAAATCGCACGGATACTTTGACAACTTAGGACACCGAATATTCGATACCGACGGCATTACCCTTCACATCTGGAAAGCTGATAAATACGGTGAAATTGACCCAGAACTGTTGAAGGTTCCTGAAGATGTGATTTATTTCTTGTGCTATCCGAACGTTCCTGCAGGCGAGGATCGATTACGTATAGATGCACAGCGCAGAACGTCTTTACATAGGGAGTATCTCAACGTGCTCAATCGTTTGCCAAACACCGTCGTACATCTCGACCAACCAACATTAGAAGGTAGGCTTGCCTACGCCCAAAAAACTATTGAGGAATTACTAAACGACGCGGTTTAGTTTCTCATTGATGTGCTGACGCGCATTGTTCCATTTCTGGAATTGTACCATGTAGTAGTTGTAATCGGCATTTTCCATGCTCAGGTACTCTTTCAATGCGTTCAACTTCCGCTCCACGTGGACATATTTCAGGCGCAGCGTCGTTTCATTGACCAATGGGAAAATAGTATTCTTTTCGTCAGGAAGGTAAATCTCCTTTGACTTCCAATTCGCCAGCGTATACTTCTCCGTCAACGCTTCTGTAACCACCTTGATGATCTCGGGATCTTCCCTGCGCACCCACCAATCTGTATTGGGAACATGCTCCTTTTCAACCTCATCGGCGAGCATGTTGTACATTTTTGAAAATATAGGTGTTGCAAATTCTATTTGATCCTCCTCGATTTCATCTACAATCCAAGTGGCGATAGAGACCGGTATTACTTCCTCCTCATCCAGATCTGCATCTAGCATCGCTTCGGTACCCTTGGCCACCAGAAGATGGATAATGCGCTCCTCTTGCTCGAAACCGTGAATCTTTACCATTCCAGCCTCACGAGGTTGAACTACTTCCATCGGCGGCGCAGATGCCTGTCTTTTCTTTTGCTGTCGCTGTTGAATCCCTTGTAATCTGCCCAGCTCTTCATAAAGGGCTGTTGGATCTATTTCAAGAATGGAGGCGGCCTCTTTGATGAATACTTGTCGTCCTATCTGATCTGGTACCTTCGAAATACTGCTTACCACATCGCGAACCATCTCAGCAAACTTCAATGGATCACCGGCTACGTCCTCCTTCAAAACCGAGGTTTTGAAACTGATAAAATCTTTCTTACTGCTCTTTAGGAAGGCTTCTAACTCCTCGTTGGTGCGCTGCTTGGCAAAACTATCAGGATCTTCACCCTCAGGGAAGCTCACTACACGAACATTCACGCCTTGTTCAAGCATCATATCAAGCCCACGAAAGCTCGCACGCAGTCCGGCCGCATCTCCATCGAAAAGCAGCGTAATGTTCGGCGTGTAGCGCTTCAACATTCCAATTTGCCCTTCGGTCAATGCTGTACCAGATGAACTCACCACATTGCGGACACCGTTCTGATAGAAACTCAATACATCTGTGTACCCTTCTACCAAAAAGGCCTCGTCGCGCTTCACAATTTCTTGCTTGGCTTGGTACAAGCCATAGAGCACCTTGCTCTTGTGGTAGATTGGATTTTCTGGACTGTTCAGGTATTTCGCTGCCTTGGCACTGTTGCTCAAAATACGCCCACCGAATCCCAAAACTCGACCACTAACGCTGTGTATTGGGAACATGACACGGCCACGAAATCTATCGTACCAACCACGTTCGTTTTGCATGGAGATGCCACTCTCTTGCAATGCCTTTTCACTGTACTGATTGGCTATCGCATAATCTGCAAATGCAGTTGAAGCCTCAGGGCTGTAGCCAAGGTGAAATTTATTGATGGTCTCGTCATTGAACCCACGTTCTTTAAAGTAGCTCAGACCAATGGCTTTGCCTTCGTCCGTTTCAAGCATTTGCTCCTTAAAAAACTTGGCAGCAACATCGGTAATCAGATACACTGCCTCGCGCATATTCCCTGCTTCAATCTCCTCAGCCGTCTGCGGACGTGCCTCCGGAATCTCGATATTATACTTCTTAGCAAGCCAACGCAATGCTTCAGGATAACTCATCTGTTCGAGCTCCATCAAGAAGGTAACCGCATTACCACCTTTGCCCGAAGAGAAACATTTAAAGATCTGCTTCGCCGGGCTCACCATGAAAGACGGCGTCTTTTCGTTGTTAAAAGGCGATAAACCCTTGAGATTGCTGCCCGATTTTTTCAACTGAACGAATTCCCCTATCACCTCCTCAATACGAGCGGTGGTAAAGATCTGTTCGATGATTTCTTGTGGAATCCGGGCCATGGATGCAAGATACTTTTTCTAAATAAAAAAGCCACCCCTAAGGGCGGCTCTAAGCAAGCTGAGTTGAACTTAATTATCTCTGTAAATGTACATTCAATTATGCATATCTGAACAACTATTTCTTCCGAGCGCCTGTATACGCAATCACCTCCTCCAGAGAGGTGCGCTCCGCACTCGCAGGAAAAGTAGAAAGAATAGCCGCAGCTTTCTGCAAATGCCCTTCCATTTTCGAACGAGCATAATCTAGACCTCCAGAATTTCGCACGAAGTCTACCACCTCAGCCACCTTTTTAGGCCTGTTGTGGTCTTTTTTAATGGTACGTATGATCTGTTTGCGCTTTGATGCCGTAGTGTTTTGCAGCGCATTGATAAGCGGCAGCGTCATTTTCTGCTCTTTAATATCAATTCCAGAAGGTTTACCCGTCAAATTGACTTTTTCAAAATCAAATAAATCGTCTTTGATCTGGAATGCCAGTCCAAGCTCGCGACCAAACATGCGCATCTGTTCTTGAACCTCAGTTGATGCCTCTGCACTTTGTGCCCCAACGACACAACACGTTTCTAGCAGTATGGCTGTCTTTTGCTGTATAACTTCATAGTAGACCTCTTCTGTGATGTCTAACTTTCTTGCTTTCTCTATCTGCAGGAGCTCGCCCTCACTCATACTCTTCACTGCAGTGCTTACGGTACCAAGTAGTTCATATTGCTTCCTGTCCACCGCTAGTAAAAGCACCTTAGACAAAAGATAATCTCCAATGAGTACTGCCACTTTATTCTTCCAGAGCGCATTGATCGAAAAGAAACCTCTTCGCATATCCGCATCGTCTACCACATCGTCATGGACGAGAGTTGCTGTGTGCATGAGTTCTATCAACGAGGCACCCAAGTAGGTGCTGTCGTTCACTTTACCCAACATTTTTGCCGTCAATATGACCAGGATCGGACGAAGTTGCTTTCCCTTGCGCTTGACCATGTAATTCATGACGCGATCGACCAAAGGAGTGCTTGACTTTAAATGTGCTTTAAACCGCACATCAAATTCCTTCATCTCCTGAGCGATCGGTGCTTTAATAGAATTCAATGTTGACATTAGCTCCAGCCTTTTGATTTCTGAATGTGCTCATAGGCCTTCTGCACATTCAAGAAGGTTTCTTTGGCCGCAGTCTGCGCCTCAGCACCCGCATCGATAGTACGATCCGGATGGTATTTTAAGGCCATTTTTCGGTACGCCTTTTTTACTTCTGCTTCGGATGCGTTTTCACTCACTTCCAAAACCTTATACGCCCATCCCGTGTCCGATTCTTTAGAGAACATCGCTTTGATCGATTCGAAGTCGTATGGATTAATGCGAAGATTGCGCGCAATTCGACGAATCTCCTCCACCTCATTCTGATGCAAGTGACCGTCGGCCAAACCTAATTTAAACAAGAAGTGAATCAGCTGAAGACGAGTACTGTGATTAGTAAAGCCGTTAATCTGATTACACACTTTAGTCAGTGGAATCTGTTGATCGACTATTTTTCGGAAAACAGCAAAGCTCTCGTTGGCACGCTCTTTTCCGAACATGCTTACAAACTGTGCTCGAACAAAGTCCAACTCTTTCTGCGCAACCTTACCGTCCGCTTTAATTACGCGTGCCGCAAGAACCAATAAGGCGATATGAAAGTCGCTTGGAGAGGATTGTTGGGTGCGTGTATAGCTACTACTAGACTTTTCACCTTCCACCAAATCGTGTATACGATTCGCAAAGGCCACTCCAAGTATAGCGCCGATAGGACCGCCTAAAGACCAGCCTAAACCGCCCCCAAAAATTTGAAAAAGTCGTTTCATTCCGAGTCCAAAGATACTCGGCTAAAACGGAAAAAACTAAAGCCTGTAATCGAGATTAGATTACAAAATAAGCGAATGCTGCAATACCCCCAATGATAATAAAAACTAGCAATTCTTGAGCGTAAAGTTGTGCAGTCGACATCTTCTCTTTTTGAGTTTTAATTCCCCGCCTTTTGGTATTTGCTTGAGATGGCATAACGAGTTTAGTTTTGTGCAGCTATAAGTTACAAAAAAATAATCTTTTTGGAAAAACTTTTCGCTTGTATTCCTCTCTATTTCAAGCTATTAATATGCGAATAAATACGATCCACTACGCCCTAGACAATAAAAAACCCCCAGCAGGACTGGGGGTTTTAATTTAAATTATAGACGTTTTAGGCGGTTACGACCCACAGGCCACACATTCGTCCGGATTATCAATTGAACAAGCAATCTTTTCTTCAGCTGTGACTTCTTCGCTCATTTTAGCCATAGCTTCTTTCTGTGCTTTTACACGTGCTTCTACTTCTGCTGCGGTCGGCTCTGCTGTGGCAGCCGGAACAGCATCGGCAGTATCTGATGTAGCTCCTGAACTAATGCCAGGACTCATGTTTGTCTGTGCATTTTTCTTCACTGTAAACTTAATAGCGCTAGAAGCCGGTTTAGAACGCAAGTAGTACATACCTGTTTTCAAACCTTTTTTCCAAGCGTAGAAATGCATAGAAGTGAGTTTACCCATGTTTGGACTTTCCATGAAGAGGTTCAAACTTTGGCTCTGGTCAATGAACATACCACGATCGGCTGCCATATCTAGAATATCTCTCATTGAGATTTCCCAAACAGTCTTGTATATCGCCTTCAAATTATCTGGCACACCTTCAATGTTTTGCACTGAACCATTCGTTGCCATCAACGCATTCTTCATATCGTCGTTCCAGAGACCCAATTCAATCAGGTCGTTCAATAGGTGCTTATTCACTACGATAAACTCGCCTGAAAGTACACGACGGGTGTAAACATTCGATGTGTACGGCTCAAAACATTCGTTGTTTCCAAGAATCTGAGACGTCGATGCAGTCGGCATTGGTGCCATCAACAGACTGTTTCTAACTCCGTGCTTTTCTACTTCTTCACGCAATTCTTTCCAATCCCAACGACCGCTTAGTTCTTCATCCTTAACGCCCCAAAGATTGTGTTGGAACTGACCTTTGGAGATTGGTGAACCTTTGTAAGTTTCATACACGCCATCCTTTACCGCTTGGTCCTTGGAAGAGCTTACTGCAGCGAAGTACATGGTTTCGAAAATCTCTTTATTCAATGCTTTCGCCTCCTCTGAGTCGAACGGCATACGCAACTTGATAAACGTATCAGCCAAGCCTTGAACACCAAGCCCTACAGGACGGTGACGCATGTTTGAGTTTCTTGCTTCAACCACTGGGTAGTAATTGCGGTCAATCACCTGATTCAGGTTGTACGTCACCTTGTACGTTACATCGTACAATTTCTGGTGATCAAACTTCCCGTCTTCCACAAACATTGGAAGTGCAATAGACGCTAGGTTACATACCGCAACCTCATCCGGCGAAGTGTATTCTAGGATCTCCGTACACAAGTTTGAGGAACGGATGGTACCTAGATTCTGCTGGTTCGATTTCAAGTTCGCTGCATCCTTGTAAAGCATGTATGGCGTTCCGGTTTCAATCTGGCTTTCCATGATTTTCGCCCAAACTTCGCGAGCTTTCACCGTACGGCGGCCTTTCCCTTCGCTTTCATATTTTGTATATAGATCCACAAATTTTTTACCGTGACAATCAAAAAGACCAGGACATTCGTTTGGACACATGAGCGTCCAATCCTCATTTTTCTCTACACGCTCCATGAATAAGTCTGGAATCCACATTGCATAGAATAAGTCCCGAGCGCGCATTTCCTCTTTACCGTGATTCTTTTTCAAATCCAAGAACTCATAGATGTCTGCGTGCCATGGTTCTACGTAAATGGCAAATGAACCCTTACGCTTGCCGCCACCTTGATCAACGTAACGAGCAGTGTCGTTGTATACGCGAAGCATTGGAACAATACCGTTGGAAGTACCGTTAGTACCGCCAATGTATGACCCAGTAGCACGTATGTTATGGATGCTAAGACCAATACCACCAGCACTCTGCGAAATCTTCGCGGTTTGCTTTAATGTATCGTAAATGCCGTCTATGCTGTCCTCTTTCATAGTCAAAAGGAAACAAGAACTCATCTGTGGCTTTGGAGTACCTGCATTGAACAACGTCGGCGTTGCATGGGTCATGTACTTCTTACTCATCAACTCATACGTCTCCAAGGCTCCCTCTAGGTCTTCTTTGTGAATACCAATACTCACACGCATGAGCATGTGCTGAGGACGCTCAACAATCTTTCCGTGCATGCGAAGCAAGTAAGAACGCTCGAGCGTTTTGAACCCAAAGTAGTCGTAAGAGAAATCGCGGTCGTAAATCAATTGTGAATCTAAGTATTCAGCGTTAGCTTGAATGATTTCGTACACATCATCGGCAATCAGCGGTGCTTTCTTGCCTGTTTCTGGGTTGATGTATTCGTACAAATCTGTGACCGTCTCGGAGAAGCTTTTCTTAGTACTTTTATGCAAGTTGCTCACGGCAATTCTTGCTGCAAGATTCGCGTAGTCCGGATGCTTGATAGTCATTGACGCAGCAGTTTCTGCAGCCAAATTATCCAACTCAGAGGTGGTTACGCCATCATAAACGCCATCCACTACACGCTTTGCTACTGCCACTGGATCCACATATTCGCTCAATCCGTAACATAGTTTCTCAATACGTGCAGTAATCTTATCAAACTTTACCGCCTCCTTTCTTCCGTCTCTTTTCAGTACGCGCATCATAGCTTATTCTCTTGGGTATGTTCTTGTGTTCTTTTTCGTTTAGAAGGTCATGTCGCCACCAAACGCATTGTCGAAGTTGTGATCCTCTTGGCTCTCACCAACTCCTGCTTTTTTGTATTCTGAAACACGTTTCTCGAAGAAGTTGGTTTTTCCTTCTAATGAAATCATGTCCATAAAGTCAAATGGATTCGCAGTACCGTACACCTTTGGGCAATTCAATGTCTCAAGCAAGTGGTCTGTAACGAATTCGAGGTATTCTGACATCAATTTTGCATTCATTCCAATCAAGTTCACTGGCAATGATTCTGTGATAAATTCACGCTCAATGTCCAATGCCTCTGTAATGATTTGAGTGATGCGCTCTACCGGCACCTTATTTACCAAGTGGTTGTTGTGCAAGTGGCAAGCGAAATCACGGTGCAAACCTTCGTCACGAGAAATAAACTCGTTAGAAGTTGCCAGACCTGGCAGCAATCCTCTCTTCTTCATCCAGAAGATCGAACAAAATGCTCCCGAGAAGAAAATACCCTCTACCGCTGCGAAAGCAATCAAACGCTCTGCGAATGATTCAGACTCAATCCAACGCAACGCCCAATCTGCCTTTTTCTTAATGGCAGGAAAGCGCTCGATTGCATTGAATAATTCGTCTTTCTCAGCATCGTTGTCCACAAGTGTGTCAATGAGTAACGAGTACATCTCGCTGTGGATGTTTTCCATCATGATCTGGAAACCGTAGAAGAATTTCGCCTCCGAGTACTGTACCTCGTTTACGAAGTTTTCTGCAAGGTTTTCGTTTACGATACCATCAGAAGCCGCGAAGAATGCCAAAATGTGCTTGAGGAAGTAACGCTCGTCGTCATTTAGCTTCTTCCAGTCTACCACATCTTGGTGTAAATCGATTTCCTCCGCTGTCCAAAATGAAGCCTCTTGCTTCTTGTACCAGTCCCAAATATCACTGTGCTGGATCGGAAAAATCACAAACCTGTTTTTGTTGTCTTGTAAAATTGGTTCCTGTTGCATTAGGCAAAAATTTTAAGGTCGGAAGCCCGCATTAAACGATGTTAATGTATTGATTTCCAACTAATTATGATTTTATTTCTCAGCGGAGTAGGAAGTTGAGCTCATATACAGAGCCTAACGGCCTATACAAACATGGCCACGATTTCTTCGAATAACAAGGACGAGTATTTGGGTTTTTCCCGTAGTTATTAACAACGAAAAATACCATGCTCTGGTCGCTGCTTCGGACTACTATTGGAATGACGCTGAAATTTTCTTTCCTCAAGTTTTTCTGAGGCTGTTTTTCTCAATTAAATCGGCCGCGATTTCCACTTTTTCATAGAAAGCTGGACCGTATTTTCTGATCAAAGGGTCTTTCAAAAACTTATAGACGGGCACTTTTAATTCCTCACCCAGAGAACAGGCCGCCGAACATATGGACCAGCGGTCGTAGTTCAACGCCTCAAAATCTGGGTAGCGAGCGATGCGAATAGGATAAAGATGACATGAGATCGGTTTCTTCCAATCAATAACACCGTCATTGTAAGCCTTCTCAATACCACAATGCGCTGCGCCATCTTCACTGAACACCGTGTATGCGCATTCCTTACCTCCGATTATAGGTGTTTCCTTTTCGCCAAGACCGTCAACGGACGTTCCCACTTTTTCAATCTCACGAATGCCTTTTTCGGTGAGATACGGCTTGACCTTTGGGTAAATCGATTCTAGAATGGCCACCTCTTCTTCTTCCACAGGCGCACCAGCATTGCCCTCAACACAACAAGCACCTTTACAAGCACTGAGGTTACAGACAAATTCCTTTTTAAAAAGGTCCGTAGAGAGCAATTTGTTATCGATATCAATCATACTACAAAACTAACGAAGACTTCCGCCGATTTTTGAACCTAAAGAAGCTAATTTTGCCAAAAAACTAAACACCGTGGGATTTAACATTAACGATGCACTGAGTGCTTTTTTGATTCTTTTCGCTGTCATTGATATTCCTGGTAGTATACCAATTATTGTCAGTCTTCGTAAGAAGGTAGGCCACGTTCAAAGTGAGAAAGCAACCATTGTTGCCGGCATCATCATGATTGTGTTTCTCTTTGTAGGAGAAAGCATATTAAACCTTTTGGGAGTTGACGTACAAAGCTTTGCCATTGCGGGGAGCTTCGTAATTTTCTTCTTGGCACTAGAAATGATATTAGGCATCACTCTTTATAAAGAAGAAAGTCCAAGCACTGCTTCAATTGTACCTATTGCTTTCCCGCTCATCGCTGGTGCGGGCTCAATGACCTCCTTAGTCTCACTACAGGCGGAATTTGACAATATCAACATCATCATTGCCATCGTTGCCAACATGATTGTGGTTTATGCGGTCCTTAAGAATACTGAACGCCTAGAACGTATTCTCGGACCGGGCGGATTGAGCGTGCTTCGCAAGGTTTTCGGTATTATCTTGCTCGCGATTGCAGTGAAACTATTTTTCACCAATCTCATTCCTTTGTTACAAACGGTTTAAGACCTCTATATAATGGCTGACGATCAATTCAAAAACGTAATCTCCCACGCCAAGGAGTATGGATTCATTTTTCAAAGTAGCGAAATCTATGATGGATTGAGCGCTGTATACGATTATGGTCAGTGTGGAGCCTTACTCAAAAACAACATCAAAGCCTATTGGTGGGGTGCCATGGTACAGATGCACGAGAATATTGTCGGAATAGACTCCGCCATCTTTATGCATCCAACCACTTGGAAAGCCTCCGGCCACGTTGATGCTTTTAATGACCCTCTGATTGACAACAAAGACAGCAAAAAACGCTACCGCGCTGATGTTTTGATTGAAGATCATGTTGAGAAGATTCGTCAGAAGATCGAGAAAGAGGTCAAGAAAGCTGCAAAACGCTTTGGTGAGGCCTTTGATAAAGAACAGTATCTAGCAACGAACGGCCGCGTTCTTGGCTACCAAGAAAAGATTAAGGCCATCATGGATCGCTTTGTAAAGGCAATGGATGCCGAGGATCTTGCGGATGTGAAACAACTGATCGAAGACGAGCAGATCAAATGTCCTGTGAGTGGATCCATGAATTGGACCGATGTACGTCAATTCAACCTCATGTTTGGCACCCAAATGGGCTCCGTAGCTGAGGGCGCCTCTACACTCTACCTCCGTCCTGAGACGGCGCAGGGCATCTTCTTGAACTACCTCAACGTGCAGAAAACGGGAAGAATGAAAATTCCTTTCGGTATTGCTCAGATTGGTAAGGCCTTTAGAAATGAGATTGTGGCACGCCAATTCATCTTCCGTATGCGCGAGTTCGAGCAGATGGAAATGCAATTCTTCGTGCGCCCTGGTACTGAAATGGAGTGGTACGAAAGCTGGAAAGAAAAACGTTTAGCATGGCACAAGAGCCTCGGTTTCGACGATAGCAACTACCGCTTCCACGACCATGAAAAGCTTGCACACTATGCAAATGCTGCGGCAGATATCGAATTCAACTTCCCGTTCGGATTCAAAGAGCTCGAAGGCATTCACTCGCGTACCGACTTCGACCTGAAACAACACGAAGAATTCAGCGGAAAAAAGTTGCAATATTTTGACCCTGAAATTGGCGAAAACTATATACCGTATGTAGTTGAAACCTCGATCGGTCTCGACCGTATGTTCCTAGCGGTACTTTCCAAGAGCCTGATCACAGAAACTCTCGAAGACGGAAGTCAGCGCACCGTATTAAACATACCTGCCTTTTTAGCACCTTATAAGGTAGCCATACTTCCTCTTTTGAAGAAAGATGGATTGCCGGAGAAAGCTCGAGAAGTTGTCGATCTTTTGAAGTTTGACCACATGGTCCAATACGATGAAAAAGATGCCATCGGAAAACGTTACCGTCGTCAAGATGCCATTGGTACGCCGCTGTGTGTTACTGTGGATCACCAAAGTTTGGAAGACAATACTGTTACAGTTCGATTCCGCGATACCATGGAACAAATCCGAATTTCAATGGATGAATTGAAGGCTTTAACGAGTGAAAAAGTGTCGCTTAGTGCGCAATTGGGAAAACTTTCCTGAAAATCATTCTTAAAACTTTGATTTTCATCTATATTGGTTCCTACAATTAAAAAATCATTCGCGAGATGAAAAAGTTTAACATTTTTGCTTCAGCAGTAGTTGCACTAGCTATGGTAGCTTGTGCTGCACCAGCTGAAGAAGCGCCGGCAGAAGAGCCAGCAATGGAAGAGGTAGCTGAAGAAGCACCTGCAATGGAAGAAGCAGATTCTACTATGGAAGAAGCACCTGCTGAGGAAGCAGAGGCAGCTGAAGAAATGCACGAAGACCACGAAGGTCACGAGCACTAAGATTTACCTCTTAGGAAAAGAAAAACCCCCGAGCGCGATGCGCTTGGGGGTTCTTTTTGTCTAATATTTAGGGTCGTATTCTTGACCTAATCTGAGCGATGGATTCATCGTCTTTCAACAATACTTTTCTATAGGCGTCGAAACCCCATAGATTTCTAGCAATACCTGCCTTGAGCAATAAAGACAGCTCTTTACGGTCAAAAGCACCGAGGTCTTCGAGTTCAATACCATAGCCACCGTACTCCAAAAACGAACTGAGAATATCCTCAGTAACCGAGAAATCAGTGTAATAATTTGAGAAGTTCAAGTCTTTGAAGTCACTTCGGTGTACGTGGGCATAGTCAAACCCGAAGGCGTCAATGGTACCGTAAGAAAATGTCCAAAAGTAGGAAGCGCTATCGTTGATTATTTCAACATCCGGCTCAATACCCCCTTGGGAATAGAGAACGCGACCTGTATCACTTATAAAAACACCTTCGTTAACCACTTGGCCTTCACGATAAGGTTTCTGAATGGATCTTCCGCTTGGCGTATAATAGTAGGCTACAGTCAAGCGTACTTTTGAACCGTCTGCAAGTACTTTATCCTCTTGAACGAGTCCTTTGCCGAAAGAAGTTCGACCATATACAGTCGCTCGGTCGTGGTCTTGAAGTGCACCGGTAAATACTTCGGAGGCACTGGCTGAATTTTCGTTGATGAGAATATGGACCGGTATTTCTTCGAATCTATTCCCCGATTTTGCCGTGGACGTATTCGTCGAACCGTCTTTGTATTTGGTGGTCACAATATTCTTGTCATCGCCTAAGAATTCATCTGCCATGGCTACAGATTCGTGCAAGTATCCGCCGGGATTGTCTCGAAGGTCAATAATTAATTCTTCCATTCCCGTAGCAGAGAGGTAGTCCAAATGCGCCACAAATTCGTCGTGAGTAGTCTCTGCAAATCGATCTATTTTAAGATAGCCTATTCCATCCTCAACCGGCAAATGCAGTACACTCTCTATGGGCACTAAATCTCTTTGCACCTCGAAAGACAGTTGGTCTTTTCCTCGAATGACCTCGAGCGATACGGAAGTACCCCGACGTCCTTTTATTTTGGAAGTAACTATATCGTTGGTTAATGATTCTCCAACAATGGTGTCCTTATCAATCGCATAGACGCGGTCGCCCGATAAAATGCCGGCAGCGGCTGCAGGTCCAGGCTGCATGACATGAACGAAAATGAGCGTGTCTTTTTTAATGGCGAACTCAACACCTATTCCGGAGAACCCTCCTTGCATGCGCTCTGCTATAGCTGCACCTTCATCTAATGGAATGTAGGTACTGTGCGGATCCAAAGAAGACAAAATGTGATCCATAGCTTCCGCCTGAAGAGAATCCACGTCTAATTCTTCCACATATTCCTCTTTCAGGTAATCAAAGAATTGGCTCATCTTATCCCCCGCTGGAGGAGCTTCACCAAATTTGCTTCCTATCCATACCCCGAAGAGCAGGAAGAACGCTACCCATAAAATGACGTTTTCTCGTTTCAATCGATGTCCATTTGAACCACTTCGACCCCTGCCTTTATCAAAAAGTCTAGGCCACTGCGGTCTTTGTATTCATTGATGTAAATGAGCTTTTTGATACCTACTTGATGTATCAATTTGCTGCACTCCTTACATGGACTCATGGTGATGTACAATGTAGCACCGCGCGCACTTGCAGTACTGCTGGCCACTTTGGTAATCGCATTCGCCTCAGCATGTAACACATACCATTTGGTATAGTTCTGCTCATCCTCGCACGGGTTTTCAAATCCAGTGGGTGTCCCATTAAAACCGTCCGAAATAATCATTCGATCCTTCACAATGAGTGCCCCCACTTTTTTGCGCTGGCAATGGCTGAGCTGCGCCCATTCCATAGCCATCTTTAGGTATGCTTTATCGTATTTTCTCTGCTTGGCGACTGCTTCTTTCATAATAAGACTATAAAAGTAGAGATTTAGACCGAAGCATTCTAAGATGATTCAATGATTAAGCACAGATGCGATTAAATCGCATCACAAAAGATCACATGGCAAGCCTGTCAACCTATTCGGCTAATTAATCCTTGGTTCGAAAAAGGAAACTAGCTGTTAATCGATAGTTCGAGTTACTTCAATGGTTAATTCAACACGACGGTCGAGGAACATTTCACCAGTATAGGTATGTGGTGCAGTTCTATCCTCCGTAGGAACATCAAGCCCCAACTGCTTTAAGAACTTCTTCACCTCATTAGAACGTCTTTGTCTCAATGCGTCATTATATGCAGCGCTCGCCCGCTCATCGGCAAAACCAGAGATAATCAACTTGTACTCGAAACCCTCTGACTCTTTCTTCAATTTGTAAACAAATTCAAATATTTTCTTCTTTTGAGCGCGAGTAAGGATATGAATATCTACATCATAAAATAGAACTAGATGCTGACCACCCTCGAACCGCTCGATATCGTCTGCAGATTTAAGGTTTGTCAACTCCTCCTCCATTCTTGTCTGTAAGTCGTTAACTATCTTATTAAAGTCCTGAGACATATCAACATCATAGGTATCGCCACCGCCTTGTCCAACAACTTTAATGACTCCTCGCAAAGTGTCATTGGCTTCGGAGTAGTAATAATACTCGTCCGGTGCATCATGCGGAATCTTCCATGAAATGGATTCATCTTCTTTAGTTATAGCATTCTTTTCCAGTCCTCTAGGATCGTCTCGCTGTGCCTCTTTTCGACTGAGTCGTAGTGGATGATCTTCGGAGTTATTTCTAAAACTATAAGTCTGACCACGCATCACATAAATGGTAGGATTCTGATTGTTACCCTCCTCGTAGTCACCATTTTCACCAATCGTGTAAACAGAATCTTGATCCTCGAAAATAAAATCATCTGCCGCTGGGGCAACCATTTGAACATTTGTAATACTCACGGCCGTATCTCGTGATCCTTCCGCAATTTGAGCCTCAAGCTTAGAGATTTCGTCATCGATATAATCTTTCCAATCGTCATTAGGCCCCAAAACTTTGATTATTCCGCCAACTTTATCGTCGTCTTCCTCAGAGTAATAATAGTACTCCTCTGGCGCGTCTAACGGTATTACCCATTCTACGGTTCCATCTTCTTCGGTAATCCCATTTTCCTCCAATCCTTTTGGATTTTCTTGTCTATCTGGGGACTTACTGAATCGCAACGGGTTGTCTTCAGAGTTGTTCTTCATTGTGTAGGATTCACCACGTACAACATATATGATGGGCTCTTTATTATCACCATTCTCGTAATCGTCCTTGTCTCCTACTGTGACATGGTCATCCGTTACATCAAATTCGTAAACATGCGATGGTTCGACAGATTGAATAGTAGTAATGGTAACGGAAGTATCGCCTGGAGCTTGAAGAGCCATGGCCTTTAGACGTTCAACCTCTTCTTTTAAATCTTCTATCTCATCTAGGATTTCATCATTGGCAGATTCAGGTGCCTCTCCTGGTCCTAATACTTTAATCACACCACCTACTTCATCATCACCTTCCGAGTAATAGTAGTACTCTTCTGGCGCATCTAAAGGTATTGACCACTCAACGGTTCCATCTTCCTGAGTAATACCATTGTCTTCCAATCCTTTTGGATCTTCATGGCTATCTGGAGATT
>JBNAAX010000014.1:0-35307 GCA_049631665.1 Schleiferiaceae bacterium | reverse complement strand
AGCCTCTTCAGCAGCATCCTCAGTTTCTGCTTCCTCAGCAGGAGCCTCTTCAGCAACAGCCTCAGTTTCTGCTTCTTCAGCAGGAGCTTCCTCAGCAACAGCCTCAGTTTCTGCCTCTTCAGCAGGAGCTTCCTCAGCAACAGCCTCAGTTTCTGCTTCTTCAGCAGCAGCTTGCGTTTCTACTTCCTCAGCAGGAGCCTCTTCAGCAGGAGCTAGGGCAGCAGCGATTGCAGCAGAACGAGCTTTGTTTACTTCGCTTTCCGCAGCTAGACGAGCGGATTTATCAGCAGCCTTCTTTTCAGCAATCGCTTTCACATTAGCACCGATTTTAGACTCCTTTTCGCTTAGCCAAGCTTCGTATTTAGCTTCTGCTTGCTCTTCAGTCAATGCACCTTTACGTACACCTTCAAGCAAGTGCTTTTTCATCATTACACCACGGTAAGAAAGAATCGCGCGCGCCGTATCTGTTGGCTGTGCACCTTTCATCACCCACGATAGTGCTGAATCAAAGTTTAAGTCGATTGTTGCTGGGTTGGTGTTCGGGTTGTAAGTACCTAATTTTTCGATGAAACGACCATCACGCTTTGAGCGAGCATCTGCCACAACGATTGAATAAATAGGACGCGACTTGCGACCACCTCTTTGCAAACGAATCTTAGTTGCCATAATTAATTGTTTTAAAAGGGTCCGAAACCCCGTTAATTAATGAATAATTGAGCGGCAAAAGTACATAAATTATTGATGCGCAACGCCTGTAGGCATTAACTTTCAATATGAATGATTTTAGAGCCTTCGGTTTCCATCTTGAATTCAAATGGAGTAGCGTCCAATTCAGCCATAGCTGCATCCACATCAGAATGCTTATCCGCATCTACATAAAACAACATAAAGCCACCACCTCCGGCACCTAATAGCTTTCCGCCGCGCGCACCTGCTTGAGTAGCAGCAGTGTAGAGCCCATTAATTCTAGGAGTGGTAATTCCTTTAGCCAGGCTTTGTTTCAAGAGCCAATTCTGATGCAATAAATCGCCAAAGGCATCTAGATCTCCTTTAACAAGTACTTCTTTGAGATCGTACACCAACTCGACCATCTTCTCCAGCGCCTTGAACTTGTCCTCCTGGGTTGTATTCTTTTTCTGTTCCGCCAAAATCTGACTCGCACTACGCTGATTACCAATGTAGTAAAGCTTGAGATTTGCATTCAACGCTGTTCTAGTCTCCTGACTTATATCTACGGGTTCCACATGTACAGAACCGTCTGGATGAAACTCGATAATATTAAGACCACCATAAGCGGCAGCATATTGGTCTTGCTTACCAATTGGCTCACCTAGGAGATCAATTTCTACCCGGCACGCACCTGCACCTAAACTTTCCTTAGTTACCTCGTGATTAGTATAAGCGTTTATGTTATGAAGAAGGCCTACCGTAAAGCTTGAGCTGCTTCCCATACCTGTGCCACCTGGGATATCGGCTATGGAGCTGACCTCGATCCCCTTGACATCAAAATCTTTGAGGACGGTGCGAAGTATGGGGTGTTGTAGCTCGTCGACATTGTTCACCGTTTCCGTTTGAGAATACTTACAGCGAATTTTATCTATTTCGAAAAATTCGTGCGTGCTGATGTACATGTACTTATCGATTGTTGTGCTCAGTACGGCGCCTTTTTTCTTGCTAAAGAAACTCTCTAAATCGCTTCCTCCTCCGACAAAAGAAATCCTAAAAGGGGTCTTGGTGATAATCATGCTGCTAAAGTAGTGGATTGTTGAAAACCTAAAGTTTTCCAAGGATAAAATATTGATTGATGAACTGCGTAGATTTAAAAAGGAACAAATAAAAACACTGTGAAATGCAAAACACAAAATTAGCTTTTAAGCAAAGAGAAGTTGTTTCAAGCCGACAACTTTACGGATCGTATGCAACGGTTGATGTTCATCAAAACCGATGGCCATACTTATTTCCAAACCGGACTATTTCATCGACACACTAACCTAAACCTATACTTTATGTATGATTCAAGCAGCCTAATTCAAAGTAAGAACACGTTTCAGATTCAGAAATATGGGAATGCCATAAGATCGCAACTTAGAGACTCAAGCGATCAATATGTATCAGAATTAAACGATTGTTGTCGCGCGCTAACATCAGATCTCGTTCAATACGAAGATGCTCAGGTTTTGGAGCGGCAGATACAGCATCTTGAACGATTCACATTCAATATTGCAAAGTTCAGTGCACTCTTGCCTTTACTACCCAACGAGGTAATTGTCTTTCCTTCTGCTGAAGAAATGAAGCGGTTTACCAATGCATTTTATCTGGAGCTCATCGATGAATGTGCCCGCAAAAAGAACCACTATAAAAGTTTAGTTGAAACAGAAAAAATCTACACACCATGAATACTGCCATAACACAACCCATCTACCAAGAAGCCATGTCTATTAATCGTACTATTCAAAAGCTTGTACGAGGTTACCATAGCAACGGCACTTTCAATCTTGCCTTTAAAATCAAAGATGATATCATCAGTATTTGCAATGAACTTGACCAAGGCGTTGCGGCAAGATTTGAGCACACTTTTGAGGATTATTATTCGAGAGCTGTACAAAGCTCCAACGAACTATTGGATCATGTGCGAATTGCGAATGCCGCTAGAATGTTGAAAGGTGGTTTTCCTGAAGAACTCATTCATCGGATTCGCTTGCTTCAAATGAAATTGATTCTTGTTCTTGAGCTCTTTAAAAGCGAAGTAGCTTTAGATTATATTACACTCTCCAATTGGGCCAGACAAAAGGTCGCGATGAATTAAGTGAATAAAGAAGAAATCATAGGGCTGAACTGGTGGGCACGCGAGAAAGTACGCGGGTTCATGACAGGATTGCATAAAAGCCCTGATTTTGGTTTTAGCCTGGATTTCGCGCAGCATCGTGCCTATGTCCCAGGCGACGCTCCAAAGTTCATTGATTGGACCGTATTGGCGCGTCAAGACAAGTATCTCACGAAACAATTCGAGGCGGAGAGTAATCTGCGCGCCTACTTTTTACTAGACTCCAGCGCTTCCATGTATGGAAGCGCTGGGGCTAAGTGGTCTTGCGCTGTCCGGCAGATTGCCTTATCGGCAGCACTGTTGAGCAAACAAAGAGATGCTCTTGGGCTGCTCGATGTGAGGGCAGGAGAGGAAGTTTTGTTTGAGGCAAAGAATACCGAGGATGCCATGGAGCAGTTACTCTTGCACCTCGCCAATCGCTGTGAACTGTCTGTTGGAAATGGTTCGATGGTCGCTGCTACAGAACGGCTCTTGTCTCAGATTCCTCCGAGAAGTGAGGTAATCGTATTGACAGATGTATACCACGAGGATTTGCAAGCTTTTACCAAGCAGCTCGGTGCCTTAGTAGATGCCGGACATTTCGTGAAACTTGTATTATTGGTTTCCCGTGAGGAAGAGCTGGATGTTCAATTCTATGCCGGTTCTTTTGTAGCCGATGCTGAAACAGGCACAAAGACCATGCTATCACTCAAAGATGCAGGGGGGCTAAACGCCTTTGTTGAAGGACAGATTCAAATGGTTAAAGAGCAATCGGCCTTGTATGGAATGAGGTATACTGTTCTTGAAGTTGAGGATAATCCGCTTCACAGCTTTAGGAAGATTATTTCCTGAGAATCACCAAAAAAAAAGCCCGACTAATGGCCGGGCTCTTACAATGATTATCGATGTTATTTCTTAGTACTGCTATTGGCAGCTGCATCGTCTACTTTCTTTTGTTGAGCTGGAGTTAGACCTGTGGCTTCTTTAGCCTTTTGTCCTTCCTTGGCCTTTCTACGTGCATCTTTATCGGCCTTGAACCTATCATCAAATACCGTTAAACTCACACCTGCGCTAAGATTAACTCCCGTAGTTGCTGCACCGATCTGTGGATTTCTGCCGTCTTGAATCAAAGAATTCGCAACGGTAGCTATATCACCAACCGCATTAGAACCTGCGTAAATATGTAGGATTGGAGTTATTCTAAACTGAATTGCAGCATTGATGATATCTGCATTCGTCTCGTCCAAAGCTAGGTAGTAACCTCCTTTTAGTTGTAGGTTACGTCCAAGCCAGATCATTGTATTCAAACCGAAGTACTCGAAATCTCCAAACGAATTAGACCTCGCAGTGTAATGAGCACCAATGTAGCTGTACTTGTTTAAATAGAAGTTAGCCGCCGCATTTGTGTTTTGTGCAATCTGAAGTGTTTGTTGGTAGTTTCCGTTACTCAGAGTAGTACCAATGGATGCACTAAGGTCTTCCGTATACTGACTTACCGCTTCTCCTACCTTAACGGATAGAGAATCGCCGGCTTGAGAGGTGTATTCGAAACCGTCAATAGTACTTGAGCCCGACCAAGTTTTAGAAGTTCTACTCGCGAAATTCAAAGTTTCAGCCCCTAATCCGTTCATGCTGAAAGCTAGTTCAACTCTTTGAACAGGCTTGTAGGTTAAACCAAAGCCAATTGATGATGTCATGCTTCCCATTCCGATGTTTTCACTTACGGCGTTAATCAGAGCATCAGGCGTGACTGCTGAACCAACATTTTGAAGGCTATCAATACTATTAAAATCAATACCTCCAGCGATATCAACATCATAGTTAATAGCAAAGGAATTTGGTGCTCCAGCACTGCCTGAAGTACTAATATTGAAGTTGGTAGCATTAACATTGAAGCTCGTCACGTAGTTGTGCATTGTGTAGGTTGCACCTACACGTAGCTTATTATCCATGAGCGCACGCTGGTATCCGAAATAGGTGTTTTGGTTGATTTGGAAATTAACGCCTAAATCAGAAAAGTCTCCGCTGTAGTTAGGATCAAAGGTCCCTGAAGCGTCCGCCATACCGTATTTAACAAAATGGATAAGGTCATTGTCGATAGCGGCATTCAACGTAACATCGAGTTCTGTTCCTGCAAAGAGGTAATTATCTCCCAGTTTTATTCCAAGATGCGGTAGGACGACATTGGTTTCGAACATAAAATCTGTTGAGGATAAACCTGTGCTTAGCATGTTGCCTAGCAAATCATTTGTACCAAGCAATTGTCCTGCGGTCACATTTAATCCTGCGTTGGCTTGGAATCCAGCATAACGCAACTGAAAACTAGTCGTAGGATCTGCTCCTGGGTTCTGAACAATATTATCAGGGTTTCCTGAAAGGCCAAAGGTGGTCAGATTCTGAGCCATTACACTTGTAGTAATGACAATTGATAAGAGTGTGATTAACTTTTTCATTGTTGTCATTTTAGAGTGTTAGACTTACTTCAAGTTGTACTCCTAAGGAAATACCGATGGTAGCATCTGTTCTCAGTTTCACTGGGTCCGAACCTCCGTTGTAGGTATCCATAGTCGCTTCAGCAATTACTGATTTGGCGCCTAAAACAGCTTCAAGTGCTGCACCATTTAAGTCTATGGTAACATCAGAAGTACTTGGTGCCGTTACGATACCGTTGGCATTAGGAACACCGCTGATGAGTAGATCTACAGTTTCCATATGCACTTCATTCCAGTTCGCATCGTAGAACTTGAGAGCTACGGTGGTTTCTAGTGGAAGGGTGGTTGTATTGCTCATGAAGAGTTGAATGCTCTGAACTTCCATGTTATCTGGAACATCAGCTCCAAGATTTAAATCTGTTGCTAGAGTGTCTCCAAAAGCCAAGCCAGCAGCAGTGATTGTGAAAGGCAACTCCATTAATAAGTCGCCCGCAATCGCACTTGTATTCGTTACAAAGTTCTCCGTACCAAAGGTGGCCGTATCGTGGTTCACATTGACTGCACCACCGTATACAATACTGTCTTTAGGAAGTGTAAAGACATCTGTGATCTGGCTATTTGTATTGTCAAAAGTTAATGTGCCAGTTTCAGTATCACCCAAAATAGTTGGATAAGGCAGGACAAAATCAGGGCCATTCAACGATGAAGCCGTTCCGTTTGCATACGAATCGAAATCTAAAGCCAATTCGATAGGAAGTCCAATAGAATTAGTAATATCCATTGAGATGGATGGTTCTGAGAAGGTAATTGTTCCGTCAAAGTTCTCAAGGAAATCGACGGAAAGTGGCACAGAACCATTATCAATGGTGATTGTTTGTGTACCGAAGAATCCTTTGATGTGCCCAAACTGAAGATTGGTCATTTCAAAAGTCATGTCCAAGGCATCTGAACTATCAATGGATACCTGGTTACCTGAACCTACAAGCGTCGCACTCACCGAAATAGGCAGTTTACTGTGGTTTTGCGAAGGATCAGTCGTCAAATCTAAAATCGTGTTATCAAGACTAATGGCTCCCATTACGGTTTGGCCGGCAGGAATGGTAATGGTGGTATCTACTTCAACACCATTCTTATCAGATCCGGGGAATCCAATGCCTAATTCTAAATCTTCCGCTAGAGTTGATGTGAACTCATAATCAAAACTTGCTGTGTTGAACATAAGTTCTCTTAACTCTTCACTACCACCAGTGCTCAAGTCGACATATTGTGTGTCTTTAGAGATATCTTGTGTAGTCAAGGCAGTAACTGCAGTGTACACGGCAAGGTCAGCAGTGCTCACGTCCAATGATAAGGCATCTGCGGTATCAATGGCCACCGAGGTAAGTCCAGTACCTGGCGAACTCAATGAGGTAATTTTGAAGCCGATATTATTCGGAAGCGATTTTCCAACAAGACTCTCCGTATCAGAAGCTGTACCGCCATTGGCGGCAGCATTAGATAATGCGAATGAAAGGATGGTATTGCTTGTTGTGTTATCTACAAGGTCGACTCCCATACTTACAACAGTAGGCCAGTCATTAGTCAACGTCAGTGTCATAGAACCGTCTGAGAAAGAGGCACTCGTAAAGGTTCCAAATCCACCGCCACCGTAGGTCCCAATATTACTCTCATTCATTGTCGGGAATGGAGCATTGCTGCCGTGCGCTGAATTGATTGTTGTTAAGCCGGCATCCGTTGCAACAGTTCCCAATGAAATGTCAGTACTCATACTAACGTTGTTCACTCCAATCGTTCCCATTGAAATGGAACTTGTGGCTGGGCTTTGCGCAGGTAAAGAAATTAAATCATCAACGCTCAACGAGAAAACAGAATCTTGTGCAACCACAAGCTTGTAGTCCATGTTGTCGTCAAAAATTAGGGAATCGTCCGGTACAAGCAGGTGGTCTAGGGTCAGGTTGATATCACCTATCGGTAGCGCAATTACCGGCTCTGCGATAATATCAACACCATCAACACCTACAGTATCCGTCTGACAACTTGCGAGATAAAGCGAAGCTGCCAATAGGCCTAAGGATCTTTTCATGAAGAATAAGTTTAACTAGACACTAAAATACAAACACCGTGCCCAAAGACACGGTACATGGGTCACACTTTCTCCAGAAAATTGGTGAGCCCTGAAAGTTGTTGGGACATGATGTAAGCTGTAAACAGCTGTTGCAATCCACGTAGAAAAACAATGACGATCAAAATGGAATCAAAACTTGGCGACATGCCTAGATAGTTATTGATTACCAAAGAAACAATTAGCGAACTGATGATGACTAATTCGCGGAGGTTTTTGTTTGTGGCATCCCATTTCGCCGCCTTGAGTCGGTAGCTGTGGAGCTCTTCCAACTCAACAGTTTTAAGAGTGTCTATGTCTTTTGCCAACTCACTTCCTTTGGCATGCCAAAAATCTTGTTGCTGTTTAATCTTCGAAATGACGAGCATCCATACGGCGATAATTGCCAAGGTAATCGCGCCAAATTTTGGAGATAAGTAAAGGCCAAGAAGCGTAAATAGAAGACCCGGGATGAATTGGCTCCAACCTACCAATAAGAAATTGATCGCCTGTACACTTTTACCGAAATTGACTTTTTGGATTTGACGCTCCTCCTCGGGTGTTTCTTTTCTGAACTTAGTGAGTAGTGCAATACGCTCACTAGCGTTTGAAAATTGTGCCCAGCGGCCTATGAAAAAACGAAGTGATAAAAGTGCTCCTAAACCTATGGTATAGCTCACCAAACTATTTTCTAAAGCGCCAAGCGAAATCATTTTATGTCCGAGAAAGACTGCGCGAAGTAATGGGAGAGAGGCAAGAATAGGTAGGGTCTCTAGAATGCCCGAAAATGCCACCAAAGCCAAAAGGTTTTCTAATCGCATGCCAGAGCTATGGTTGCGGTAGAACTTAAGGACTAGTTTGATGGAATTTGACTTTCTCATTCCAGTGCCGAATTTTTAACTATTTCGAGACCGTATCCAGCTACACCCACACGTTTGATTGGGTTATTCGTAACTAAATCAATGTTCTTTATTCCAAGTTGATGAATGATCTGGGCACCAATTCCAAAATCACGCGCATCCTTCATTGAGCCGGTAGATGTCAATTTGCCATCTTCCTTGAATTGACGAATACGTCGCAAGATTCGATTCGCACTGCGCTCTTGATTCATGTAGATAATTGCGCCTGCACCTCTTTTCGATATTGTGGCCAAAGCGCGTTGGAAATTAGTCGCCTCATTCGAAGTTAAAGAGTGAAAAACATCATTCGCAATGCCTGCACTTTGAATACGTACGGGAACGACTTCTTCCTTTTTCCATTGACCCATGGTCAATGCGATATGGACCTGCTCATTCGTCTTTTGCTCGAATGCATGCAGCGTGAAGTGGCCATAAGGCGTATCTACCTCTGTTTTCTCTGCCAATTCAATTAAGCTCTCCTTTTCCATTCTAAAAGCGACCAAATCTTCAATACTGATCACCTTGAGCTGGTGCTTTTTTGCGATTTCCCGAAGTTGGGGTAGACGTGCCATGGTGCCGTCTTCATTCATGATTTCTACGATGACACCAGCCGGTGCTTTCCCGGCGAGTCGAGCTAAATCGACAGCCGCCTCTGTATGACCTACGCGACGTAATACACCACCAGGCTTAGCGATAAGGGGGAATACGTGACCTGGACGAGCCAATTGCTCTGGCTTGATTGCTGGATCGACAAGTGACTTTACCGTCATGAATCGGTCGTAAGCAGAAATTCCTGTAGTACAGCCTTCACCGACACGGTCAATACTTACTGTAAATGCCGTTTTATTTGGATCTGTATTGTTCTGCACCATAGGTGGCAAGTCCAATTCTTCAGCGCGCTGCGGTAAAATTGGTGTACAAATTAACCCTCGCCCTTCAGTGGCCATAAAGTTGATCATCTCTGGTGTAACACATTCGGCTGCCGCCACAAAATCACCTTCGTTTTCACGGTCTTCATCATCTACGACGATAACTACTTTGCCGTTGGCAATATCTTCTAAGGCTTCCTCTATGGTATTCAAACTCATTCTTGAATTCTTTTTGTGGGCTCCCAAACACTTGAGCTTACTCCTTTTAAATAACGAAAGTGACCAATAAGCATGGCCGCATTCATGGCACAAAAGTAAGCGATAGGGCCATGTATCTTGAATTTAACCAACAGAAACTGAACGGGTAGAAGTGCTAGTAGAACCAGTCCGTATATCTGGGTGATTGGATTCAATATTAATGCAATGAGCAAAACGATGATGATATGTGGAGTAAACCAGCGAAGAACTTTGTGTAAAAGGAAGGCATAACCCAAGGGCCAGAACTTTTTAAAGAGCATGCTTCTAAACCTTTTTAGATTTTGAAAGTTGCCCAATGATATTCTAATTTTCCTCTTGAACTCCTCGTCGAGTGAGGTACTGACCTCTTCGTAACCTATAGCTGTTGGATTAAAAGCGATTTGATAGTCATCGACCAAAAGCTGCATGGTTTGAAAGAAGTCTTCCATGAAGGTAGCTTTAGGAATAGGCTTCCACAAGTTCTTGCGAATAGCATACAGGCCACCTTCCATACCCAAGCAAAATCCAAAGCACTGGCTTTCGCTTTGTCGAATGGCATTTTCTAGGTTCAAATAAGCCCCCTCAGTCTTGGCTGTATTGTTCGATGCTTTACCGCTGTAGGTAAGCGCTCCGGCTACGGCGGCAACCTTTTGGCTGTAGAAAGATGCGACAAGTTGCACAATCGTATCTTCTTTGAAGATGATATTGGCATCGGTCGCAATGAGGATACTACCTGTTGCTTTTTCCGCCAAGATGTTCATGATTCCCGATTTCCCAGTGCGCTCTGTGGTTCGGTAAAGATGCAAGCTTGGGTATTCCGATTGAAGGGAGGTGATGATCTCGTCGGTACCATCGTTACTTTGATCACTGCCTATAAACACAGAGATCTTCGTAGCGTCATAGTCCGTGGTGTAGATGCTGTGAATCTTTTCCTCAATAACCGCTTTTTCGTTGTACGCAGCAAAAATTATAGAGACTTCCGGCTGGAATTCAAGATCTTGAGGACCTTGTTTTGATCTGCGAAGTCGCATCAATCTTACGGCAGGATAGAGGCCATAGGTTAACCCAATTAAGGCTATACTTATCAATGCTATATATGCTCCTAGTTGGGCCATGCGGAGAGAATTGCTTGAATGGAATTTGCGCTGCTAAATCTACGACTAATATCCTCGTGCAGTGCCTTTGCAACCTCCGTGGCTTTTTCAGTATCTGAACACAATTTCACAAGATATTTGGCGAAAGATTCGGCATCATCAGCGATAGGTATCTTTGTAGTATTCGAGCCGTATATTCCCTCTGCGCCCACACTCGTTGAGACTGTAGGGACCCCATAACTACCATTTTCCAATAATTTGATTCTCACGCCAGAGCCGCTCAATAATGGAATTACACTAATTCCATGTCGCATAGAAAACTCTTTAGCATCAGGTACTCTGCCATGTACAAAGACATTCGTCAAATTCAGATTTTTTAGATGTTGAGGAGGATTATTACCCGCGAGATGAAACTCAATTGTTGGATCGATACGTGAAATTATTGGCCAAACATATTCTATAAACCACTCTACGGATTCAAGATTTGGTAGCCAATCTAAAGCTCCAAGAAAAAAACATTTTTTAGGTTCTATGGGAAAAGGTTTTATACTGGAAATAACAGAAACGGGAACAAAAAACGTAGCGCTATTAAATTGTTTAAACCACAGTGAATCTACAGGACTTAAGCTCCAAATTGAATCGACGCTTTGGGCCAAGTTTAATTCGAATGACTTCAAGCGGCGGGCTTGCAGTCTAAAATACCATCGTTTAAGTATGAATCGAGTATGATTTGTACTTCTCTCCCAAATTACGTGTTCGAGATTATGAGCACGCAAAACCACGGTTTTGCCAATAGATTTGACTTGGTCGAGATAATCTCCCATAAATGCTCCTTCGAGAATAACAGTATCAAAAAATTGAAATTCAAATCTATTCAACCAATGAATGACTGATTTACGGTGGAATCGCACAGTATTGAATGGTTTTTTTGAGAAAAGTAAATTGAATAAACCATTGTACAGATTAGGAGATGTATTTTCTTCAAAAGACTTGAGTGTAATTAATTCTAGTATCCGAGGCGCAAAGTCACCAATTTTCTTTCTGTGCTTTACGGTATTTATAGCACCATAGGTGATAGAACAGTCTCCCATTTCAATTAGATTCTCCAGCAAGCGAGCCATAGCGATAGAACTTCCGTCTTTGGCAGGATAAGGTACCTTGTTTGAGAGTATAAGAACTTTACGCATTGGCTTTATTTTTACGCAGTTTCGACGAAATGATGTTGAACCATTCTCCCGAAAGTAATGCCCGATCGGTTGAAGCACTGTAGGTAAGCCACAATGCAATAGGGGCTAAAATGATAGACGGCAGCCAGCTAGCAAGCTCTACATCCATCAGCATTTCTCTACCCATTTTTTCAAAGGTGGTGTTCAGTATATGGAAAATGAGGAACGCGATGGTACTAATGACTAATGGCAATCCTATACCGCCTTTTCTAATGATACTGCCCAATGGGGCGCCGATAAAGAACATGATCAAAACGGCTACTCCAAGTGCATATTTCTTGTAGTACTCAATCCAATGACGCATGTACATCTCTTCGCGCCAGTCCATTTCGCGCTGTTGTTGTCGCAAGTAGTCAAGGTTGCTTCTAGCCAAGCGTATGGCGTTTTGTGACGCTCGAATACGCATACCGCTCAGCAGATTCTTCATAAGGTTCGGCTTGAGCACTTCAGGCTGTCCAGTGCTGACGTCGACGTAATCGAATTTGTATTTACCATTCAGATTTTTTTCAAAGTGCGCTTGTCGATTCTTCATCTGTTCTTCAAGCGTATCCGTCTTGGCCAACAGCTGTGAGGTGTTGAGCATCATAAAGTCGCGCCTTCTTGTTTTATAGAGGTCGTCGTTTGAAAATCCGTCGAGGGGAAAGCGTATGTAGGCAGTGTCGAATGCGCTTCGTGCCCACGGCATTTTGCGACGCTCTGCTCTGTCCTTTTTGACAAGATCTTCATAGGTTGACCCCTCGTGAAGCTCTATTTCTAGGTACCTGCTGCCACCAACGGTTCGCATAATGCCTGAAGCGGCTGTAAGTACTTTGTGATTTCCCTTTTTATTTTCCTTGTGATCGTAGATGTAGATATCCCGGAGTAATTGCTCTTCGTCGCCTTCTTTTTCGCCTATTTTGATGCTGTAACCTTCAAATCCATTGTAGAAGATACCTGGCGTGATATGAAATGCAGGTTTACTTTTTGAGATGTTGACCAATAAACTTTGCCCTTTCAAATTGGCCACAGGAATGACATTATTGTAAAAGAAAAAGGCACCTACGGCGATTAGAATATTTAATATTATCAAGGAACGGATACCGCGAAATAGTGAGATGCCTGAACTCTTCATAGCCGCCATCTCGTAATGCTCGCCAAAGTTGCCGAAGGTGAGCAACGAAGCGAATAGAACACTTACAGGAAGGGCAAAGGGTACTACACTCGCAGCCCAATAGAACATAAGTTCAAGGATGGTATACCATTCTATCCCTTTGCCGGCAAGATCGTCGATGTACTTCCAGACCATCTGCATCAAAAAGAAAAAAACCATGATCCCTACTGTAGGAATGAATGGTTTTATAAAGCTTCTTAAGACGTATAGGTCTAGTTTATTCATCTCTAAAGTCGGTAATACCCTGAGAATTCTGCACTGTTGATATCAAACATGGATGCATCTAGCGCTGTATTCACTTGGTAAGTATCTACCGTAAATATGTTATTGGACCCGTTGTTGCCGAATTGTGTGTAATTGTCAAGCAACATGGTGTTCATATTTACGCCAATTAAAATTTCCTTCACTTCTTCGCTAGTAACGGGCTTCAGACGGATGTATTGTATGGTTTTGCCTTTTTCAGTAGCTCTTCCCGCCATTTTATAGCTGTAACCGTTCTGATAATTTTTAAGAATATCTGCCGGGGCTAGGCTTGTTTCTTCATCCGTGGCTGCAACTTCAATTTCTTCGTCTTCGGGATAGATGAGATATGCTTTAGAACCGTCTGACAAAAACTCAAAGGCATCTGTCTTTACTCGTACCTTTTGGCCTATAGCGTAGAGCTGGCCGTTGGAACTGCGCTTTTTCATACCACCATTACTAGGTACTTCGATAGTATTGGTAAAAGTGATGTGTTGTGTCTCGAGTGCGAGCGTGCTTTCATACACTTGGTTCAACAACTTTTTAGCCTCTTCGTGACTTTGTCCAAAAGTCAAAAATGGAAGTAGTAGTAGGGGGATAATTCTCATGTGGCGCAATTTACGCATCTCCTTTCAATTTCTGTTCCAATGCGAACTCATCAGGAACTAAAACTTGTCTAGCCTTAGATCCTTCGAAAGGACCAAGGATCCCGGCGGCTTCCAATTGGTCCACAATACGACCTGCTCTATTGTAGCCTAACTTGAGTTTGCGTTGTATCATAGAAGTGGATCCTTGCTGGGTTGCGACCACCAAACGCGCGGCATCTTCAAAGAGTACATCTCGGTCTGACGGATCAATATCACCAACACCGCCGCCTTCTTCTCCGACATATTCCGGTAATTGATAGGCAGTAGGATAGGCTTGTTGATTTCCAATAAAGTCACAGATTTCCTCAACTTCTGGTGTATCAACAAAGGCACATTGGAGACGAATTAAATCGGATCCTTGAGAGAAAAGCATATCTCCTTTACCAATGAGCTGATCAGCACCTCCTGCGTCCAAAATGGTTCTAGAATCAATCCTCGAGGTGACACGGAAGGCAGCACGAGCCGGGAAGTTCGCTTTGATGATACCCGTAATGACATTCACCGAAGGACGCTGTGTGGCAACAATCAAGTGAATACCAATAGCACGCGCAAGCTGTGCAAGTCGGGCAATGGGCATCTCAACCTCCTTACCGGCAGTCATAATAAGATCGGCAAATTCATCAATGACCAGAACGATGTAAGGCAGGAAACGGTGTCCCTCCTCAGGATTCAATCGGCGCGAAATGAACTTCGCATTGTATTCTTTAATGTTACGAACCATGGCAGATTTCAATAGCTCGTAACGATTGTCCATTTCAATACAGAGGCTGTTCAAGGTATTTACCACCTTGGTTGTATCAGTAATGATGGCTTCGTCAGAATCTGGTAGTACAGCAAGGTAATGACGTTCAATCTTGTTATACAAAGTCAATTCCACCTTCTTCGGATCCACCAACACAAACTTGAGTTGCGACGGGTGTTTCTTGTACAACAAAGACGTTAGTATGGCATTCAAACCAACAGACTTACCTTGACCTGTAGCACCCGCCATTAACAAGTGCGGCATCTTGGCGAGATCAAACACAAAGTTTTCGTTGGTAATGGTACGCCCCATAGCCACTGGTAACTCCATATCGGCCTGTTGAAAGCGCTTGCTTGAAATAACCTGCTTCATGCTCACCATTTGTGGTTTGGCGTTCGGTACTTCGATACCAATAGTTCCTTTACCTGGGATTGGTGCGATGATACGAATACCCAATGCCGCTAGACTCAAAGCAATATCGTCTTCAAGATTTTTGATTTTGGAAATACGTATACCTGCTGCTGGGACAATTTCATAAAGTGTCACCGTCGGGCCAATAGTCGCTTTAATCTCCTTAATCTCAATATTATAGTTTCTTAGAGTATCTACAATATTGTTCTTGTTCTTTTCAATTTCTTCCTTGTCGAAGGTGATTTGACCGTCGCCGTATTGTTGAAGTAAATCAATCCCGGGCAGTCTGAATCTGCTTAAATCTAGGGTAGGGTCATATTCGCCAAAATCCTTGACCTTCTGATTGATCTCTTTTTTGGTTGCCTCCTCTTCCTTATGCACTTCGACTTTGACATCAAACTCATCTGTTTTTTGAGCAGGATCATTTGAAACGAGAACTTCGCTAGTTTCTGGTTGTGGGGCCAATTCAACATTCAGTTCTTCATCCGGCTCATCCTCAACTAACTCGGTCTTGATAATAGGCTCGGGAATAGATTCCTCCTGATTAAAAGAAACCGTTTGTACAGACTCTTCGTCTTCAGCCATGATCCCGTCTGCAGTTTCTTCTTTATGTGCTTCAGGATCGGCAGCTCTTGATGGAAATTTCAATTGGCTCACCTTAAAAGTGGCAATAACATACAGTGCGGCACAGCCAATCAACAACAGGTAAATGCCTACTGCGCCTAATTTTAAGCCTAATAAATGGGCAAGGTAGTATGCTGTAATTCCTCCCAATACGGTTGGGTGGCTCGAAACAAGTGCTGAAACAAATACACTGATAAGCAGGCCAGTAATGATGACGTGATTTAACAAACCAATTGGTTTAAATCTTCGAAACTCAAAGGCGTATCGCAATCCCATGGCAAAAACGTAAAACGCTAGCAAGAATCCAGCTACACCAAAACCACGAAGCATTAAAAGCCAGCCAATGCCATGACCCAGCGTTCCAAAGAGATTTCGGGCTACAAGATCCTGCAGCACCTCATTGTTTGCGGTATTCAAGCTATAGTCTGCGGACCAATTCCAAAGAAAACTCAGCTGTGAGAAGAACAGAAAGGCGCCAATAAAAACAAGCATTACCCCTAAGAAGATTTTCGTTGTAGGGTCGTCAGATACTTCTTTTACTCCAAGACTTGCCTGCTTGATTGCTCCAACAATTTTAGGAGGATTATTCTTTTTAGACGCGGTTTTTCTCTTGGCCATAGTTTCAATTGTAGTACTATCAAAAATAATTGGTTAGGCGTTAGTAAAAGCGCCTAGTTTCATAGCGTTATCAACACTTTTCATCTATTTTTGTCGTCCATTAACCCATCACATGCAAATACACCCAAATATTAAATCAGAGTACGGAAGATTACGATCTGTAATGGTTGGAATCGCCCGTAAAATGGGCCCTAAACCAGCCATAGAAGATTGTTACGACGCCAGAAGTAGAGAAAGCGTAGAATTAGGAACGTATCCAGAAGTGGAAGATTGCATGGCACAAATGAATTCCTTGGTGGAAAAACTCGAATCACTCGGCGTGGAAGTGCTTCGTCCAGATGTACTCGATGCGACCAATCAGGTGTTCACAAGAGACATCGGTTTTGTCATCGACGACCAATTCATTTTGCCAAATGTCATTGAAGACCGAGCAAGTGAGGCAAATGCAATGGATACGCTTCTGGACAGAATACCTTCTTCAAACATCATTATGATGCCTAGCGGTTGCTATGCAGAAGGCGGTGATGTCATTGTGCACGAGCCCTTCGTTTTTGTGGGTGTAAGCAATGACGATACATTCGACGCGTACATTACAGCACGAACAAATACTGCAGGATTAGACTACCTTCAAGATGAATTCCCGGCCTACGATTTCAAAGGGTTTGAACTTATGAAGAGCGATGTCGATCCTCACAAGGGCTCACTACATTTAGATTGTGCCTTCCAACCTTTGGGCGATGCACTATTGCTAGCACCTCATCTTTTCAAGAATGCGGCGGACGTAGTTTGGATTGAATCCTATTTCGGCACTGATAATATTTTCTACTGCACCGAAGATGAAGCCTATGACCTTCATACAAACGTTTTTAGCATTGGTCCGAAGGAAGTGTTGATTAGCGCTTCAGCGGTTAGATTGAAGAATTGGCTAGAAGAAAGAGGCTACACGGTCCATGCAATTACTTACGATGAAGTTGTGAAGATGGGCGGATTGTTGCGTTGTAGTACCATGCCATTAGAACGCGAGGAATAATGACGAAGAACGCTACAAATACCATTTTGATGGTTCGTCCCATTCGCTTTGGGATGAATGCTCAAACTGCTGTGGACAATTTCTACCAGCAGCAGGATGCCGCTACGGATGCAGCGATTGACAATGCCAAGGCACAAGCTGAATTTGACGCTTTTGTTTCTAAGCTTCGCGCTGCAGGCGTTGAAGTATTGATCGTTCAAGACGACGTGGAGCCTCATACTCCGGACAGCATCTTCCCGAACAACTGGATTAGTATGCACGAGGACGGCTGTGTGGTGCTCTATCCAATGAAAGCCGAGAACAGGAGGTTGGAGCGCCGCTCTGATATTGAAGAAATTCTCACTCAAGCCGGTTTTATAATCGGAGAGGTCTTAGATATTTCCGATGCAGAAGAGCACGATACTTTCTTGGAGGGAACCGGTTGTATCATTTTTGATCACGACCAAAAAATCGCCTATATGGCCCGAAGTCAGCGTGCTGACGAGTATTTGTTCGAAGAAATTTGTGGTCGATTTGAGTACCAGCCCGTAGTATTTAGCGCTTTCCAGGACACTCCCGAAGGCCGTCAGCCCATCTACCATACCAATGTACTCATGTGTTTGACGGATAAATACGCGGTCCTTTGTCTCGATGCTATAGATGACCTGGCAGAACGGAAGATGGTCATCGATACAATCCGGGAAAGCGGAAAAGAAGTGATCGAGATCTCAGAAGCTCAGAAACACCAGTTTGGAGGAAATATGCTTTTAGTAAAGGGAGACGGAGATGCCTTACATTTGGTAATGAGCACAAGTGCATTCAATTGCCTCACTAATGCACAGAAAGCACAAATAGAGGGATTCCATAAAATCCTTCACTCAGACCTTACAACCATAGAAACTCTTGGCGGGGGAAGCGCAAGATGCATGCTCGCTGAAATATATTTGCCAAAACAACTGTAGCTCATGAGCTTAGAACAAAACATAGGGTCAGTAATTCACGAACTGTACGGGGTAGAAGCCTCGGTGGAATTACAAGAAACCAGAAAGGAATTTGAAGGCGACCTCACATTGGTCGTTTTTCCGTTTGTAAGAGCCGCTAAAAAAGCACCAGAAATGGTGGCCAATGAGATTGGAGAAAAGCTCTTAGAATCAGGCGCTGTTACTGCATTTAATGTGGTTAAGGGATTCTTAAATCTAAGTTTAGATAGGGGTGGTTATGTTTCTGATTTTGAGTCATTTGTTGTCTCAGAAAGGCTAGGGCTTCCATCACCTGCGAGCAAGGGCAAATACATTGTTGAATACAGTTCTCCAAATACCAATAAACCGTTGCACCTCGGCCACATCAGGAATAACCTCTTGGGGTATTCGGTAAGCCAGATTTTGAAGGCAGACGGTGTGGACGTTGTAAAGGTTCAAATCATTAACGATAGAGGTATTCACATCTGTAAGTCGATGCTAGCATGGCAAGAATACGGTGATGGAGAGACTCCTCAGAGCAGTGGACTAAAAGGCGATCATCTCGTGGGTAAATACTACGTGAAGTTCGATCAGGTGTACAAAGCGGAAATCAAGGAATTGGTCGCTGGTGGTATGTCTGAAGAATGGGCCAAGAAGCAAGCTCCTTCGCTCCTAAAGGCGCAAGAAATGCTTCTTAAATGGGAGCAAGGCGATGAGGAAGTGGTAGACCTATGGAAAACGATGAACCATTGGGTATACGACGGTTTTAATACTACATACACGAAACTCGGGGTCGATTTTGATAAGAATTACTACGAAAGCAATACCTACGTTCTCGGTAAGGATGATGTGATAAAAGGCCTTGATAAAGGGGTGTTCTATCAGAAAGAAGATGGCTCGGTGTGGATTGACTTAGAAGATGAAGGTTTGGACCACAAACTTGTTCTTCGAAGCGACGGTACTTCGGTGTATATGACGCAAGACATCGGAACCGCTATTCAACGATTTGTAGACTTCGATGCCGAGGGCATGACCTACGTTGTGGGTAATGAGCAAGATTACCACTTCAAGGTATTGTTCATCATCTTAAAGCGTTTGGGCTATAGATGGGCAGATAAGTTGCATCACTTGAGCTACGGGATGGTTGATTTACCAACGGGTAAAATGAAATCTCGTGAGGGAACCGTAGTCGATGCAGACGATCTTATAGACAGTATGGTGGCGGATGCAGCTTCCATTTCTATGGAGCTGGGCAAACTAGATGGTCTTAGTGAGGATGAGCAAATGCAGTTGTTTACTACGCTAGGATTGGGCGCTTTGAAATACTTTATCCTCAAGGTTGATCCGAAGAAGCGTATGCTGTTTAATCCGGCCGATAGTATTGATTTCAATGGACACACCGGTCCTTTCATACAGTACACCTATGCTCGTATTCAGAGCTTACAGCGCAAAGCAGAAGGTGCATATAACGAATCTTGGTCTGACATTACTCCAAATGAAGATGAAGTGACTTTGATCAAGGCCATCCTCGATTTCCCAGATATAGTGAACAAGGCAGCGGCGAACTTGAGTCCTGCAGTCCTGGCAAATTACACGTACGAGTTGGTGAAGAAGTACAACGGCTTCTATCAAAACAACAGCATCCTACGTGCAGAAAATGATAAAACCATCACCTTCCGTTTGGCGTTAAGTAAAGCAGTCGGAGAGGTAGTTAAAGAATCCATGAATTGCTTGGGTATCCAAGTACCGAATAGAATGTAATATGAGTAGTGAAGTAAGAGGCCTTGAGCCACGTTCCGTTTGGAACCATTTTGCAGAGTTGAACGCCGTACCGCGTCCTTCCAAAAAGGAAGAGCGTGTTATTCAGTTCATGGTCGATTTTGGCAATTCCTTGGGCTTACCTACTGAAGTAGATCACATCGGAAATGTATTCATCCGTAAGCCGGCTACTTCAGGTATGGAAGATCGTACTCCTGTGGTACTCCAAGCACACCTGGATATGGTCCACCAAAAAAACAACGACACAGACTTTGACTTCGATACGCAAGGCATTGACATGTATGTTGATGGTGATTGGGTAAAAGCGCGTGGAACAACCTTAGGTGCAGACAACGGTATGGGCGTAGCTTATATCATGGCCGTATTGAGTTCTACAGATATTCCACATCCAGCCATTGACGCCTTGTTTACTATTGATGAGGAGACTGGTATGACAGGTGCTCTTGAGCTCAAAGGCGGTATGCTTAATGGGAAGATTCTCTTGAACATTGATACTGAGGACGACGATGAATTGACCATCGGTTGTGCGGGAGGTATCGACATCAATGCGACCCGTAATGTGGCCATGGAATCTTCTCCTGAAGATGCTACTGCCTTTGAACTAGTGGTTCGTGGTTTAAGTGGTGGACACAGCGGTATGGATATCCACAAGGGTCTTGGGAATGCCAATAAGTTGATGAATAGAGTGCTAGACCGTCTTGGAGAGACTGTTCGTTTAGCTGCTTTAGACGGAGGTGGTCTTCGCAATGCAATACCTCGTGAGAGCGTTGCGGTTGTGGTGGTTCCAAATGCCGAAATAGATTCCTTTGAGGACATCTTGGGCGAGGTTGGTGCTGAGCTCATTGCCGAACATGGTACGACGGATCCGAATCTGGAATTGGCTTGGGAAGAAATAGATGACCCACTAGAGGTTGTAAGTGAAGAGTTTCAAAGTGCTTTAGTCACTGCGTTGTACGCCAACCCTAATGGTATTTACCGTATGTCGCCGGACATCGAAGGACTTGTTCAAACCTCTAATAACACCGCCCGTGTTCTTTTGAAGGACGGTGAGTTAACCATCCTTTGTTTGACGCGTAGTTCGGTGGAGAGTGAAAAAATGGACTTAGCACGTGCCATTGCTCGAAACTTTGAAGCTATAGGTTGTGCTGTAGAGTGCACAGGGTCCTACCCAGGTTGGACGCCTAATCCAAAGAGCGCTATTCTAACAACGATGACGGATTTGTACCGCAAGCTCTTTAACGGAGAGCCGCGCGTAAATGCCTGCCATGCCGGATTAGAGTGTGGAATTCTGGGAACCAACTACCCTGAAATGGAGTTGATTTCATTTGGGCCAAACATTCGTGGTGCGCACAGTCCAGACGAAAAAACACAGATTTCATCCGTGAAAAAGAGCTGGGAGTTTTTCCTAGCAACATTAGAAAACATTCCAAACGTAGACTGATATGTTTGACAATTTAAGTGACCGCCTAGAAGGCGCGTTTAAGGTATTACAAGGGAATCATAAGATAACTGAACTCAACATTGCGGACAGCGTAAAGCAGATTCGACGCGCGCTCGTTGAGGCTGATGTTAGTTTTAAAATTGCCAAGCAGTTTACCAATGATGTAAAAGCTAAAGCGCTCGGTTCTGGTGTACTCACAGCAGTGAAGCCAGGTCAGGCTATGGTGAAGATCGTCCGTGACGAGATGGCCGAGCTGATGGGCGGGCAAGCTGAAGGCTTGAATTTGGCAGGTAAGCCGGCAGTTATCCTTATGGCCGGTCTGCAAGGATCGGGAAAGACTACCCACAGTGCGAAATTGGCCAATTACCTAAAGAACAAGAAAACGAAAAAGCCGCTATTAGTTGCTTGTGATGTTTATCGTCCAGCAGCTATTAATCAGCTTCACGTGTTAGGGGAGCAGTTAGGCATTGAGGTTTTCTCAGAAGAAGGCAATCAAGATCCGGTGAGCATTGCTACAAATGCCCTGGCTCATGCTAAAAGCAACGGTCACAATGTAGTGATCGTGGATACTGCCGGTCGTTTGGCAGTGGACCAGGAGATGATGGCTGAGATTGGCAATATCCACAAAGCTATTGCTCCTTCAGAGACCTTGTTCGTAGTGGATTCTATGACGGGTCAAGATGCCGTGAATACCGCTAAAGCCTTCAACGAGGTACTGAATTTTGACGGTGTTATCTTAACAAAATTAGACGGTGATACCCGCGGTGGTGCGGCACTTACCATTAAAAGTGTTGTAAACAAACCCATCAAATTCATTGGTACAGGAGAAAAAATGGAGGCCTTAGACGTATTCCATCCTGACCGCATGGCAGACCGAATTCTCGGTATGGGTGATGTGGTTTCCCTTGTGGAGCGCGCTCAAGAACAGTTTGACGAGCAAGAGGCTCGTAAGATGAGCAAGAAGATCGCTACCGATTCATTTGGATTCGACGATTTCATGAATCAAATCCAGCAAATCAAGAAAATGGGGAACATGAAGGACCTCATGGGTATGATTCCAGGTATGGGTAAAGCCATGAAGGATATTGATATTGATGACGATGCATTCAAGCACATTGAAGCGATGATCAACAGCATGACTTTAGCAGAACGTCAGCAGCCTGATATCATCAACGGTTCTCGTAGAAAGCGCATTGCTATGGGTTCGGGGCGCACAGTCCAAGACGTGAACAACCTGCTCAAGCAGTTTGGTGATATGCGCAAAATGATGAAGATGATGCAAAGCGGCGGTGGACGTCGTGGAATGATGAACATGATGCGCGGTATGCGCTAAAGACATAAACTATGGTAGTTTTAGACGGAAAAGCAACATCGGCACAGATTCGAGCAGAATTGGCCGAAAAAGTAAAAGGACTCAAAGCAGAAGGGAAGAAAGTCCCGCACTTAGCCGCCATCTTGGTAGGAGAGGACGGTGCTTCTCGTACGTATGTGAATGCGAAAGTTCGTGATTGTGAAGAGGTTGGTTTTGGTTCAACACTGATCAAGCTTCCTGCAGAAACCACTGAGGCTGAGCTGTTAAAAGCCATTAATAAGCTCAATAACGACGAGGATATCGATGGATATATCGTTCAGCTGCCGTTACCAAAGCATATTGATGAAACTAAGGTGCTGTTGGCCGTAGATCCGAAAAAAGACGTAGACGGATTCCACCCGGAAAACGTTGGTAAAATGACGCTAAACCTTCCAACTTACATCCCTGCTACTCCGCAGGGTATTGTTGAGATTCTTCGTAGATACAACGTACCAACGGAGGGTAAGGACTGTGTAGTTATTGGTCGTAGCCATATTGTAGGTTCTCCGATGTCTATCCTGCTAAGCCAGCACAATTACCCGGGTAACTGTACTGTCACGCTTTGTCATTCAAGAACCAAGAATCTAAAAGAGGTTTGCCAAAAGGCTGATATCATCGTTGCAGCTTTGGGGCGTCCAGGATTTGTGACTGAAGATATGGTCAAGGAAGGGGCTTGTGTTATTGATGTGGGTATTACCCGTGTAGATGACCCTTCGAAGAAAAGCGGTTTCAGATTATTAGGCGATGTGGATTATGACGCCGTGGCGCCTAAGTGTAGCTTCATTACGCCTGTACCAGGTGGTGTAGGTCCAATGACCAGAGCTGCACTCATGATGAATACGATGAAAGTAACCGAATGGTCTTAAATCGTTTGAAGGACATAACCACATCTCAGAGTTACAGTAGCGCCGACGTGCGTAATGGATTCGTGGTGCCCTTGATGGAGGAATTTTATACGATCCAAGGAGAGGGAGCGCACACGGGTAAAGCAGCTTATTTTGTTCGCATTGGCGGCTGTGATGTAGGCTGTCACTGGTGCGATGTCAAAGAGAGTTGGAACCCAGATACACATCCACCTACTCCTATTTCCAGCATTGTCGCCAATGCTAAGAAGTATAGCGATACTATTGTTGTTACGGGTGGTGAACCGCTTACATGGGACATGAATCCTTTGGTAGATGCGCTCCATGAGGTCGGGATGAAAGTTCATGTAGAGACCAGTGGTGCTTATCCATTGACCGGAGACTGGGATTGGATTTGTTTAAGTCCAAAAAAAACAGCTCCTCCAAAACAAGAATATTACGCCTCCGCCGATGAATTGAAGGTGATTGTATACAATCAGAACGATTTTAAATGGGCCGAGGAACACGCGGAAAAAGTAGGAGAGAAGTGTGCATTGTTTTTACAACCAGAATGGAGCAAACGAGAAGAGATGATGCCCCACATTGTAGATTACGTCATGAAGCATCCGCGATGGAAAGTAAGCCTACAGACCCATAAATATTTGAACATTCCCTAAAGCATGGCGATTACAACGGACATAGATAAGGCCGTTCAACTTTTGCTTGAAGGAGCATTGGTAGCATTGCCTACAGAAACAGTTTACGGATTAGGTGCTAACGCTCTTGATATCACAGCGGTAGCTAAGGTGTTCGAAGCAAAAAACAGACCTTCTTTTGATCCATTAATCGTTCATGTAGCCTCCATTGAACAGGCTCAAGAAGTGGCCGAATTAAACGACGCTGCTATAGCATTATTTAAGCAGTTTAGCCCGGGACCGTTAACCTTAGTTTTACCGAAAAAAGAGGCTGTTCCTGATTTGGTGACTTCAGGGCACCCAACGGTAGCCATTCGTATTCCCAATCATCCCATGACCCTCGAAGTCATCCGAAAAAGCGGATTATGTATCGCTGCACCTAGTGCAAATCCTTTTGGTTATACATCCCCAACGACCGCTGCTCATGTTCAGGAGCAACTCGGTGACAAGATAGATGCTATTCTAGACGGAGGTCCTTGTGGCGTTGGATTAGAGAGCACCATTGTCAATTTGTGCGGAGATCCGCGTGTTTTACGTTTGGGAGGATTGGCATTAGAGGAGCTGGAATCTGTACTCGGGGCTCTAGAAGTTCAAACGAGTTCCTCGAATCCGAAAGCGCCTGGAATGCTTAGCGCTCATTACAATCCGGGCGCTAGTGTTCGACTCTTTTCCAACAAACAGGAATTGATCGATCACTATAATGGTGTTGATAACTCTAAAACGGGAGTGCTTATCATGGGCCAGGGTCTTGAAGGCTCAACAGTGTTCAATTTGAGTCAATCTGAAAACGACGTAGAAGCGGCGTCTCGCTTGTTTAATGGCTTGAGAGCGCTACGTGCCATGGGATGTACGGAAATATGGACACATTATATACCGGAAAAAGGCTTAGGACGCGCCATAAATGACCGCTTGAAACGAGCAGCGAATTAATCATTTCGATTAAGGGGTTTATTCACCCTTTATTTCTTTTGCTTTTAGTAATTTGTTCGTTATGAACAGAACACTACTCGCAATCTTCCTATTCTTAGGGACATACCTCAATGGTCAGATACGTGGAACCGTCTTTGATGATAAGAAAGAGCCTATCATCGGTGCTTCGGTACGTGTGGTACTCAATGGAGAATTGAGCAACATCGGGACGGTTACAGATTTCGATGGTGCCTGGTCGTTGGATATCTTTAATTATCCAGTTCAAGTTGAAGTGAATTCTGTGGGATTCGCTGTACAACGCGTGGTAATACAGAATGCTTCCCCTGTTCGCATCACTTTAAAACCAGACCGCAATGTATTGAAAGAGGTAAGTGTGGTTCAACAACGATTAAGTGAACAACAAGAGAAGAGTGCTCTTACTGTCGAGAGTATGGATGCGCTGGCCATTAAAGAAAGCCCAAGTGTCAGCTTTTACGATCACCTAGGAACGTTAAAAGGAGTGGACTTAACTTCTGCGAGTATTGGATTCAAGATCATTAATACGCGCGGTTTCAACAGTACCTCTCCTGTAAGGTCACTTCAACTGATTGACGGTGTGGATAACCAGAGCCCTGGTCTAAACTTCTCTTTAGGAAACTTTTTGGGTGCGCCTGATCTCGATATCATGTCCGTGGATGTTATTGCCGGAGCAAGTACTGCTTTTTACGGTCCGTCTGCTTTTAACGGTGTCATCTCAATGACTACCAAAGATCCTTTTGTCTTTACAGGAATTAGTTCTAGTCTTAAAGTAGGGGAGCGTAACCTGACAGAATTAAGTGTTCGCTGGGCAGATAAAGTCAATGATAAGTTCGCCTACAAAATCAATCTCTTTGCATTAAGAGCAGACGATTGGCAGGCCGAAAACTACGATCCTACTGATGTTAGCGCCGACGATGCTTTGAATCCAGGTGGATATGATGCTGTAAATCGTTACGGTGATGAAGAATACTGGGATGCAGGGGGAGATGTTAAAGGATACCCGGGACTGGGAAGATTCTACCGTCCAGGTATTGAAGAAAAACACCTGGTAGATTACGATACCGAAAACCTCAAATTGACGACGGCACTTCATTATAAATTCAACGATAACGTACGAGGCATCTACGCAATGAATTTTGGTGCAGGTACTACCGTCTATCAAGGGGATAATAGATACAGTCTAAAGGACATTCTATTCCTTCAAAACCGCATAGAGCTTCGTGAAGAAACGGGTAAGTGGTTTTGGCGTGCATATTCAACTCACGAGGATGCCGGTAATAGTTATGATGCTTATTTCACTGCCCTTCGTATGCAAGACAGTATTGTACCGGACCAGTTCTACAGCAATCAATACCGCACTATGTGGTACATCTTCAATAGACCGCAGGTAAGAGCGCTGCCAGATTACCCATCTAATACATTGAGTAACGCAGACTTTGAGGCAGAGATGCAAAACGTTATTGCGAACAACAGGAACTTCTTTAACCAACTTCACGATACAACCAATGCCATTGTGATGAGTTTCATGGAGGCGGTTTACGGTTATTCTGTTGTGAATTATTTAAAGCCAGGTACAACGGAGTTCAATGAGCTAAAAGGACATATTACTTCTACATTATTTACCGAAGGCGGGAGTCGATTCTACGATAAAAGTGCACTATACCACAGTCAAGGTGAACGCACTTTCGATACTGATGCGGGTCAATTTAGAGTGGGTGGTAATGTTCGACTCTATACTCCAAATAGTGCAGGTACCATCTTTAGCGATACCGGAGATGTCGTAATACGGAACTATGAGGCCGGTATTTATGGCGGTTGGGAACAATTCTATTTGGATGAAAGACTGAAGACCAGTGTTACAGCCCGTCTAGATAAAAACCAAAACTTCCAGCCATTGGTGAGTCCAGCGGCATCTGTTGTCTACAAGGCTAATGAAAATCATACATTCCGTTTCAGCTTGAGTAGCGCAATTCGAAACCCTACTCTAGCAGATCAATATTTGAATTACAATGTAGGTCGAGCGGTACTGTTAGGTAATTTGGACGGATTTGATTCACTCGTAACCCTTGATAATATTGTGGACTATCTCGCAAAGCCAGGGAACGAGCGATTGACGCACGATTTTGGCTATTTCGATGTGGATGCAATTCGCCCCGAAAGAGTACGAACTGCAGAAGTAGGGTGGAGAGCCACCTTATTTGAGCGTGTTTTCGTTGACGCTAACTATTACTTCAGCAACTATAACGATTTCATCGGCTATATCATCGGTGCAAAGATTGTAGAAGGAACTACGGCTATCGATCGACTGAAAGAGCTTCAAGTATACCGTGTTGCGGCCAATGCGACCGAACAGGTTACTACCCAAGGCTTCTCAATAGGATTAAATACATTTATTGGTGATTACCACAGTCTTAGTGGAAATTACAGCTGGAATAAGCTCACATCGGCGGTGAACGACCCTATTGTGCCAGCCTTTAACACACCTGAGCACAAGTTCAATATTGGATGGAACATGAGAAACTATCCAATCAAAAATGACAAGGATAAATTATTGGGTGCAGGTGTGAATTATAAATGGGTAGAAGGATTTTTGTTTGAAGGTTCGCCTCAATTCACAGGAAGTATTCCTTCTTATGGTTTAGTAGATGCGCAGTGCTCTTTGACCCGAAACCATTTAATCAATAACAAGAAAACAACTGTTACGTATAAAATAGGTGCTAGTAATGCAGTGAATAACAAAGTATATCAAGTATTTGGAGGGCCTTTAGTAGGGAGGTTGGCCTATCTAAGTATTCAAATTAATTAACCCCCCTGCAAAACCTTGCTTATGAAAAAGACTTTACTTTTTATTTGCGCGCTTTTGATGTCGTCGAGTGTATTCGCACAGCGCTACATGACTCCAATCTTTAGCGAAGCTGACGTAGTAACGTCAACGAACGTAGCGTACGGTGTAAACTTTAACCCGTACATCGATTCTGCCCTATTAGGCGGAACAAATCTTCAACCATTGCTGGCAGACTTTTACATGCCTTCACCAGCAGTTGATACGGCAACGGATCGTCCGGTTGTTATTGTATGGCATACAGGATCTTTTATTCCTAAAGGGCTTAATGGTTCGCCACTAGGTACGAAAGAGGATAGTGCTGTTGTGGAAATGTGTACTCGATTCGCAAGAATGGGTTATGTGGCTATTGCTGCTTCTTACCGTTTAGGTTGGTTAGCAAACAGCACCAACCTTGATTTGCGTCGTGGAACTAACCTTCTTGCGGTGTATTACTCCATCCAGGATGCCAAATCTTTGGTACGTTACTTGAACCTTACTCAAGTGGGTGCTGGTAACCCATACGGTATTAATGCATCAAACACGATTATGGTAGGACAAGGCTCTGGTGGATACATCACCTTCGCATACGCTACTATAGACAAGCATTCTGAGGTGACTGTACCTTCGAAATTCCAATACCAAGATACCATTGGTATGTTCGGTGGAACAGTGACTGTGGGTGATCCTTATGTAGATACTTCAGTAGTAGGTGATATTGACGGCTACGGCGGACAAGTTACCGTAACTGGTCAGAACACACTTGGTCTTCCAACAATGGACTACAGTTCACCAGGACGTAACTACGAGAATCATGCAGGTATGCCAGATGACGTATTGATGGTGATCAATATGGGTGGTGCTCTAGGTGACGGTGCTTGGTTGGAGCAAGGTGATGTTCCAATGTTGAGTATCCACAGCAAGTTTGACTTCTTTGCACCATATGATACAGGTATGGTATACGTACCGATTGGTCAACAATTCTTCCCAGTTGTTAGTGTTACAGGTTCTTATGGTGCTATCAAGGCAGCGAACGGATTCGGTAACAACGATGTATTCTTGAATGAGAACTACACGGATCAAATTTGGGTTGACGAGCAAAGTACTAACCCAACCGGTGAAGAGTGTATTTACACTGTGGAGATTCCACCAACAAGTGCGCTTCAACCATGGGTTGTAAATACTGCACCATGGAACTGGTATGATCCGAATGACCCTTATGCTTCTCAGAACCCTGCCAATCCAAATAACGAAGCTACTTCACAAGCTTGGATTGATACAGTAATGGCTTTTATTATTCCACGTATGGCAACTGTACTTCAGGCGGAAGGTGTTTCAGCTGGAATTCAGGAGTTTGATTTAGAAATGAAGGTATATCCTAACCCTTCTTCAACTGGTTTGATGAATGTGGTTACTGCAAATAATGTAGCTATTGAAACGCTAACGGTATTCGATATTACAGGACGTGTAGTTGTTCAAAAGCAAGGCCTCGGCAATGCGACAGAACTGGATCTTACGGCATGGAATTCAGGGGTGTACATCCTCAAAGTCGAGACGGAGCAAGGTGCTGCGGTTCGAAGAATTACTGTGAAGTAATCTCCTCATAACTTTTAGTTCTCCCCGCCTTGCAGGCGGGGATTTTTTTTGCCCTAATTTTGACCCTTCTTAGACAACAAGTATGATCAATTATCAAGGGGATATTATCGAGCTGAAGGCATTGCCTGTTCAAGACGTGAAAAGAGCTACGATGTACGGAGATGCCGTGTTTGAAACCATCCGCATGCGCGAAAATAAGTTGTTGTTTGTCGAAGATCACTACTTCCGTTTGATGGCAAGTATGCGCATCCTTCGAATGCCTATACCGATGGAGTTTACCCCGGAATTCTTCGTTGACGAAGCCAACAGGTTAGCTGAAGAAGTAGCAGTAACAGATGGACGATTGAGACTACAGGTCGTTCGTAAATCTGAGGGTAAGTATACGCCTGATGATAACAACGAATGCGTTTGGTGGATGGAACTTGAAGAATTGAGTTCTCAAGATTATACCTGGACATCGAAAGGATTGAAGGTTGATCTATTTAAGGACCATTACATTCAGCCGGGTCTCTTATCTACATTGAAATCTTCAAATGCACTGCCGTACGTCCTTGCGGGTATTTTTGCCAAGGAAAATGGTTTTGATGCAATGTTATTGGTAAATGATAATAAGATGTTAGTCGAGGCAAACGCGGCCAATGTCTTTGTCCTAAAGGACAACATTTTAAAGACTGCTCCTTTGGAAGATGGACCATTGAGAGGCGTCTTCAGAAAGAATCTAATTGGCTGGGCAAAAGAAATTGGCCTTGAAATCAAAGAAGAAAGTATAAATCCTTTTGAACTTCAGAAAGCCGATGAAATCTGGCTTACTAATACCATAAGTGGTGTACAATGGGTGGAGAAGTACAGAAAGCGTACCTATAAAGGCGATAAAGCCAAAGAGCTTATCGAACTACTTCAACGCAAATTGAACGTCTTAGGGTCCCTTTAATTTAGCAACGGGTCGGAGGGGGCATTTGCCCAAAGCGCATACTTACCGCCCATTTGATTCATCAGTGTTCTCCAAGCATCACTTGTAGCAGAAAGGGGGTCAATGTTGAATGGAGGCTCCAGTATAATCCAAGTATCACTTTTTAACTCCTTCTCTAGTTGACCTGGAGACCAACCGCTATATCCTAAAAAGAACTTTGGTTGTGGCAAAGGCATAGATAGCTCTTTTTGTTCTGCATACAATACTTTGAATAATTCAAAGTCACCACCAAGGTAGAGTGAATTACCAACTCCCACGGCTCCCGGTAACTTGTCGTAACCGTGCAAATAGAACAAGGCATCTTGCTCCACCGGACCGCCATAAAAAATAGTGTCTCTTCCACTAAATTCGTCGATAAAGTCCTGGGCAATGAGGGAGGAAACCTTATTCAAAGTGAAGCCTAGCGAACCTTCGGCATCGTGCGCAGTTAGGTACACAACGCTTTGTTCAAAGAATCCATCATTGATCAAGGGCTTGGATACGAGGATGCATCCTTTTTTAGGGGTATTAGTCTGCTCCATTACACTAATTTAGCATTATGGATTTACATAACATACGAGAGACATACAATTTTGATTCATTGGACACTGATAAGTTAAAAGACAGTCCTATGGATCAATTCCAACATTGGTTCGAGGAATACAAACTATTGGGCGTTAAAGACTATAACGCCATGGCTATTTCAACAGTGAGTGGAGATGTTCCAGAGAGTAGAATTGTCCTATTGAAGGAGATTCGTGATAATGGATATGTCTTCTATTCAAACTACGGTAGTACTAAGGGTATAGCCCTTGAGGCCAATCCCAATATAAGTGCCTTGTTTTTTTGGCGTGAACAAGAGCGTCAAGTACGAATTAGTGGGAAAGTGGTTAAGATGGATGAAAAGGAAAGCAAGTCCTACTTTGAAACGAGGCCATACCTCAGTAAAATTGGGGCGGCAGCTTCAAATCAAAGTCGACCTATCGGCTCTCGCAAAGAGTTAGAAGATAAGTTCGATTCGTTCACCTCGAAGTACCCTGAAGGTTCAGCCGTACCTATGCCTTCCGAGTGGGGTGGATATTTAATCATTCCAAACCGTTATGAATTCTGGCAGGGTAGAGAGGGGAGACTCCACGACCGTCTAGTATTTGTTCTGGAAGACGGCCGCTGGAATATTCAACGCATTCAACCTTAAAGACAGGTATAAAAAAAGCCCTCTCGTGAGAAGAGGGCTTTATTCAAAGTCCAGTAAAGGATTAGAGCTTACCGTTTAGATCAGCACCAGCCTTAAACTTAGCTACTTTCTTAGCAGCAATTCTGATTACTGCACCAGTTTGTGGGTTACGACCGTCACGAGCTGCACGCTGTGAAACAGAGAAAGAACCGAAACCTACCAGAGATACACGGCCACCACCTGCTAGTGCAGAACCTACATTACCAGTAAAAGAATCCAAAGCTGCTTTAGCTTGTGCTTTAGAGATGCCAGCATCTGCTGCCATTGCGTCGATTAATTGTGCTTTGTTCATTGCAATTAGTTTTTAGTTGTTATTAATACGAATGCTTATCAAATATAGCCGAAATTTGCATCTATCCAAGTATTCATGGGGGTTGAGCGAAAAAAAGTTTAGCAAAAATTGTTAATAACTCAGATTTGAGGCAAAAGTGAGTATAAAAACTTATTAATCAAGGGGTAAAACCGCCACTTTAAGCCCGTTTATGAATGATTTTGCATCCATATTCTTCTTTCCGTTAGGCTTAATCTCAATGATTTCAACACTTCCGAGGGGATAATCAAGAAATAAACGCTTTTCAGAAACGCGTAAAACTGGTTTTTCAGAGGCATGCATTCGCGAACAAAATCGTGCCCTCATAAACTTAAAATCTCCATAGTAGGACCCCGGGAAAGGATTTAGTCCCAAGATTTGTTGTGCCAACTCGTCCGGAGTTTTCGATAAATTAAGCTTGCTATTGTCTTTATTGAGTTTAGGGGCATGAGTTGCTAGCTCGTTATTCTGGGCTTTTGGGCGAAGCGTACCAGTAACAAGACCTTCAACGGTATTTAATACAAGCTCTGGGCCTAATGACATAAGTTCATTATGAAGTTCGCCTGCAGTCATCCCATCTTTTATTGGATGTTCAATCTGCAAAAGGGTACCGCCAGTATCAATTTTCTTGTCCAGCAAGAATGTTGTGAGTCCTGTAGTACGGTCACCGTTAATAATTGCCCAATGTATCGGCGCCGCACCTCTATATTTTGGCAACAATGATCCGTGTAAGTTAAATGTGCCTAAGGCAGGCATGGACCAGACTATTTCAGGGAGCATTCTGAACGCCACAACAATAAATAGATCTGCATCTAACGACCGTAGTTCAGTAATAAAGTCTTCATCTTTTAGATTGGTGGGCTGAAACACCTTTAAGCCATTTCTAACGGCGCATACTTTTACTGCGCTTTCTCGTAGCTTTCGTCCACGCCCAGCTGGCTTATCGGCAACGGTTATGACCGCAGGTATTGTATAGCCGGCCTCAATTAAAGCTTCAAGAGGAGGAACGGCAAATTCCGGCGTTCCCATATATACAATACGTGTATTAGTTCTTGAGCTCATCAGGGTGGCAATTAAGATCGAACCAAATATCATCAAAAGAATGACCATCTCTTAGCATTTGTTCGATAATCATAGGATCTGGATAATGATTGAAAGTACATGCGCTGCAAACACTACATTGCTTATCATCCGTTTGACCGAAGTAATGCGCTATTTGTGTGGTCATGCATTCTTCACTTTTCAAGAAAGATAGCATCGCATTGGTGCGTTCTTTTTTAGCATTGATATAAGCATCAACAAAAGTGGAAGGAAAGCTTACGTACTTATCGGCAGGACGCGGTTCCATGAACTGAATAGCACTTTTGTTGTCTGCGGCCTGGTATTCTATCAACCCTTTGGTTTGAAACGAGAGTAACAACTTATCAAAATCAGATGGGGTTAGCATAGCCATTGCAGCCAAACGTTTTCGATCGAATCTAACGGGTCCATCAACAGCGAGTGGATACATTCTATAGAGGGCCACGAGAACTTCTTTTGATTCCTGAGTAAGGCCATTCCAGTTTTCAGGAGTAGAGGTAAATTTGATTTTAGGAACAGTAAAAGCAGATTCAATGAATTGCCAATAACCTCGTTGCTGTATCAGCTTAATGAAATTTAGCAACTTCGGAATGGGTAAATCAAATCGTTTGGCTAGTTCAACAATATTGAATTCAATCTTTTCTTCTAGTCCACTACCTATTGCTATTTGATGCTTGCTGCAAAACGATTTATAAAAAGTCTCTACAGCTTGAATATCAGGTAATTCTTCGATGCTTTTGTTCAACCGCTCGAAATCATATTGATTGTAAAGCAAATGTGTATGGCTTGTATCCCCATTTCTTCCTGCACGTCCGATTTCTTGATAGTACCCCTCCAAGGTATCGGGAACATCCCAGTGTACAACCCAGCTCACGTCACCTTTATCTATTCCCATACCAAAAGCAGTCGTAGCCACCATTACTTTGACCTCATTGGCAATCCACGCAGCTTGGTTCTTGATTTTAATGTTGTCATCTACCCCCGCGTGGTAAAAACAACTAGCAAACCCTTCATTGGAGAGTAGGTTGCTAAGCCCTTCACAGCTTCGTCGAGTTTTTGCATAAATAATCCCCGTGCCTTCAAGTTTCGCTATGAGCCGTAACAATTGCTTTTCTTTATTAGGCGTAAAGTGTCGGTGAAGAATTAAGTTGTCTCTACGAACGGATCCTTCAAAAACCTGAGCATCGGGAATGCGCAATTCTTGAAGTAAATCCACCTTTACGCGAGGTGTGGCAGAGGCCGTTAAGGCTATAGTAGGGATATCAGGAAGTATTTCCTTGACTTTGTGAATATTTAGGTAGGACGGTCGAAAATCGAAACCCCATTGAGAAATGCAGTGTGCTTCATCAATAGCAATCAATGAAATATCAGCATTGCTCAGGTATTCAAGGAAAAGTGGATTCGACAATCTTTCTGGAGCGAGGAAGGCGAATTTGTATTTTCCAAACCTGAGGTTTCTGAATGCTTCATCAAGCTTTCGGACCGAATAAGAGCCTTTGAAGTGGTAACTTTTGATTCCCCGCTGGACCAATCCGTTATGTTGGTCCTCCATCAATGCAACAAGAGGAGATATGACTAGGGTGGTTCCTGGGTAGATGATTCCCGGTACTTGGTAGCAGATAGATTTACCACCTCCCGTGGGCAGCAGTCCAATGGTATCCTTTCCAGACAGTGTCGAGGTAATGATTTCTCCTTGTAATCCTCGGAAATCATCGTAGCCCCAATACTTTTTTAATAACGCCCTTGCTTTGTCTATCATAGCCTATCTAAAATGAAGGCAACGCGCTCTTTTACAGGGATTTTGGGTACTACTACGAGTTCATAGCCTAATTCTTCGTAAGCATCGATAATGAACTTCTCTACCTCCATACAGTCTTCGAGCGTTTCCATACGTTCACTATCCAATGCATGTATCTCGGGCCATACTGGCAGCAAGAAGATCTTATCAAAGCGACGTTCATTCATGTCCTTTACCCAACGATCCAATGGTGCAACATTGCCTTTTAAAAGGTAGGCATACGAATCGAGAACAGTACGGTCGTAAAAACTTTTAGTTCCCAACACAGCACTATCGTATTGCTTATTACGCAAGTTCCACACAACATCGGTGAAGCCCATAAGGTCTTTCCAAGGAAGTATATCACTGCCTTTTTCCAAGCTGTCGCTGATAATTTCGCGTGCCTGCTCATGAAAAACTTGG
>JBNAAX010000013.1:0-35573 GCA_049631665.1 Schleiferiaceae bacterium | reverse complement strand
CTACTTGAAGAAAACAGACATCACACGTTACCGTGCGATTGTTGAGAAACTAGGTTTGAGAAAATAATTTCAAACTAGCGGATACACAGAAAGGCAATTTTTACAATTGCCTTTTTGCGTATAAAAAAGTATCTATTTACACTATATATGATTCCTAAAGCAATTATCGAAACCATTACTCTTCCAGACGGCAGAGAGATCACTCTTGAAACTGGCAAATTGGCCAAGCAAGCAGATGGCTCTGTTGTTGTAAAGTGTGGTGGTACAATGCTGTTAGCCACTGTTGTGTCTAGCAAAGAAGCGAAAGATGGCGTTGACTTTCTTCCGCTTACGGTAGATTACCGTGAAAAATTTGCGGCCAATGGTCGCGTACCCGGAGGCTTCCTCAAAAGAGAGGGTCGTCCATCAGACAACGAAATCTTGACGATGAGATTGATCGACCGCGTATTGCGTCCTTTGTTCCCAAAGGATTACCACGCTGAGATTCAATTGATGATCCAAATGATTTCTTACGATCCTGAAGTTGAAGCTACTTCGCTTACGGGTCTAGCTGCATCTGCAGCGATCGCAGTTAGTGACCTTCCATTCGACGGCCCTATTTCAGAGGTTCGCGTTGGACGCATTAACGGAGAGCACATCATCAACCCTACCCCAGCTCAAATCGAAGAACTAGAAGTCGATATGGTTATCGGTGCTTCGAAAGACAGCGTAGTTATGGTTGAGGGTGAAATGCAAGAAATTTCAGAAGAGGAAATGGTTGAAGCGATCAAGTTCGCCCACGATGCCATTAAGGTACAGATTGAAGCGCAAGAGCGTTTAGCTGCACAAGTTCCTGCTTCTCAAAATAAGCGTGAGTACAGCCACGAAGTACACAGCGACGAAGTTCGTGAAGATATAATGGCTGCTACCTACGACAAGGTATACGAAGTTGCTAAGAGCGGATTGCCAAAGCACGAGCGTTCAGCTGGATTCAAAGCAGTATTGAACGAATACCTCGAAGGTAAAGACGAAGCTTGGTTAGAAGAGAACACAGGTTTTGCAAAGCGTTACTTCCACGATGTGGAGTACAAGGCAATGCGTACTATGGTGTTGAATGACGGCCAACGTTTGGACGGTCGCGATACCACTGAAGTTCGTCCTATCTGGTCGGAAATTGACTACTTGCCAGGTGCACACGGGTCTGCCGTGTTTACACGTGGGGAGACTCAGTCTTTGACCACTGTTACCTTGGGTACTTCTTTGGATGCTAACAGAATTGACGATGCTACATTTACTGGCGAAGAGAAATTCTACTTGCACTACAACTTCCCACCGTTCTCAACTGGTGAGGCTCGCCCTATTCGTGGTGTAAGCCGTCGCGAAGTTGGTCACGGTAACCTTGCTCAGCGCGCGTTGTACCAAATGGTACATCCAGATAATCCTTACACCATCCGTGTAGTAAGTGATATCCTAGAATCAAACGGTTCGTCTTCCATGGCAACAGTTTGTGCAGGAACACTAGCATTGATGGACGCAGGTATCAAGCTAACTCGTCCTGTAAGTGGTATTGCTATGGGTCTTATCTCTGACGGTGAAAACTACGCTGTACTTTCTGATATCTTGGGTGATGAGGATCACTTGGGTGATATGGACTTCAAAGTTACCGGTACTGAGAAAGGTATTACTGCTTGTCAGATGGATATCAAGATCAAAGGTTTGAGCTACGAAATCTTGGTGAACGCTTTGAAGCAGAGCCGTGAAGGACGTATGCACATCTTAGGTGAGATGTTGAAGACGATGCCAGAGTCACGCGAGCAATTGAAACCAAATGCTCCGAAGATCATAACATTGACCGTGAAGAAAGAGTTCATTGGTCCTATCATTGGTCCTGGTGGTAAGAACATCCAAGGTATCCAAGCAGATACAGGTACGACTGTGACCATCGAGGAAATCGATGAGCGCGGTCATATCGAAATCTCTGGTAAGGATTACGACAAGATGAACCAAGCATTGGAAATGATCCGTTCTATTGCTTTCGAACCAGAAGTAGGTGAAACTTACGAAGGTATCGTTCGCGGTGTTCAGACTTACGGCGCATTCATTGAAATCGCTCCAAAGGTTCAAGGGTTGCTACACATCTCTGAGATCGACTGGACGCGCATCAAGAATGTTGAAGACGTACTAAAAGAAGGCGACAAAGTGCGCGTTAAACTTCTAGACGTTGACAAAGCAGGTAAGATGAAGCTTTCTCGTAAGGTATTGTTGCCAAAGCCTGAAAAGGACGGCGATAAGCAAGAAGGCTAATTTTAGAATAAGTTATGCGGACCAGTTGCTTAAGGTAATTGGTTCGCTCATTTAAAACATTTCTCTACCATGAGACAGTTAAAAATCACCAAACAGGTTACCAACCGCGAAACAGCCTCGTTAGATAAATATCTACAGGAGATTGGTAAAGTTGAATTGATTACTGCAGAGGAAGAAGTGGAGTTGGCACAGCGCATCAAAGCGGGTGACCAAATCGCCTTGGAAAAATTAACCAAGGCCAACCTTCGTTTCGTTGTTTCTGTAGCTAAGCAATACCAAAACCAGGGCTTGACGCTTCCGGATTTGATCAACGAAGGGAACTTGGGATTGATTAAGGCTGCACAACGTTTCGATGAGACTCGTGGTTTCAAATTCATTTCATACGCCGTATGGTGGATTCGTCAGAGTATTCTTCAAGCATTGGCAGAGCAGAGCCGTATTGTTCGTCTTCCGTTGAACAAAATTGGTTCAATCAACAAGATTAACAAGGCGTACGCCTACCTCGAGCAAGAACACGAGCGTCCTCCAAGCGCTGCTGAAATCTCGAAGCACTTGGAGATGAGTGAATCTGATGTAAAGGAGAGCATGCGTAATAGTGGTCGTCACGTAAGTATGGATGCACCTTTGGTAGAAGGTGAAGACAGCAACTTGTACGACGTACTGAACTCTTCAGACTCTCCGCACCCGGACGAGGACTTGATGATGGACTCTTTGCGCACAGAGATTGAGCGTTCGTTGGCTACCTTAACTCCTAGAGAAGGTGATGTTATTCGCTTGTACTTCGGTCTAGGCGGTCAACACCCAATGACTCTTGAAGAAATTGGTGAGAAGTTTGATTTGACTCGTGAGCGTGTTCGCCAGATCAAAGAGAAGGCAATTCGTCGCATGAAGCACACTTCTAGAAGTAAAATCTTAAAGACCTACCTCGGTTAATAAACTAGGTAAGAACTTTTTTAGCAAGCACCCCATCCAGCCGGATGGGGTGCTTTATTTTTGTACAAACAATAAGAGCATCGTCATGGCATCACCTATCATTTCTCCTTCTCTTCTAGCCGCGGATTTCGGCAATCTGCAACGCGATTGTCAAATGGTCAATGAAAGCGAAGCCGATTGGTTCCACATCGATGTCATGGACGGCGTATTTGTTCCTAACATCAGCTACGGAATGCCAGTGGTTAAAACCATGGCGGATAATTGTGATAAGGTCATGGACGTGCATTTGATGATCGTTCAGCCCGAGCGTTACATTCAAACGTTCAAAGACTGTGGAGCAGATATCCTCACTGTACACTACGAAGCATGTACACACTTGCACCGTACCATTCAAGAGATCCATAATGCAGGAATGAAGGCAGGTGTGGCGTTGAATCCACATACTCCGGTGAGCGTATTGGAAGATATCGTTCAAGATTTGGACGAGGTGTTGCTGATGAGTGTGAATCCTGGATTTGGCGGTCAAAAGTTCATCGAGAATACCATCAAAAAGACGGCTCAAGCACGTGAATTAGTTGATAAAAGTGGCTCAAAAGCCATTATCGAGATTGACGGAGGTGTGAATCTTGAAACGGGCGCTCGATTAGTAGCTGCTGGCGCGGATGCCTTGGTTGCCGGTTCTTATGTCTTCAAGAGCGAAGATCCGAAAGCGACTATTGCAGCGCTTAAGCAACTCTAATTAACGACGGTATTCTGCGCTAAGCGCGTACACCTGTTCGAGGATTGCCTTTTCTACTTCGTCTACCTCTAGACCGCGGCGTTTCATCATTCTGTCTGCTGTATCTAAAGCCTTATCGATACGATACTCCATAGTGCCTTGTGGTCCGCCCCAAGTGAACGAGGCAATGAAGTTGCGTGGGAAACCAGCACCGTAAACGTTTGCACTGACACCTACGACCGTACCTGTATTAAACATGGTGTTAATACCTGATTTACTATGGTCGCCCATAATGAGGCCACAAAACTGCTGTCCCGTCTTTGCGAATCGACCGTCTACGTATGACCAAGCCTTTACTTCGTCGTAGTTGTTTTTCAGGTTTGAATTGTTAGTATCTGCACCCAGATTACACCATTCGCCAAGGGCACTATTGCCCAAGAAACCGTCATGGCCTTTGTTTGAATAGCCGATGATTACGCTGTTATTGACTTCCCCACCCACTTTACAATGTGAGCCTAATGTGGTTGCTCCGTAAATCTTAGCTCCCATCTTTAAAGCACTACTTTCACCCAATGCTAAGCCGCCACGGACAATACAACCTTCCATGATTTCAGCATTCTTTGCCAAATAAATTGGTCCAGATGTCGCATTGAGGATACTAGCAGTAGCCTTCGCTCCTTCCTCTAAGAATATTCTATCTCCAATGACGGTATTCGTTGCATCTATCGGAGCGCTAAAGCGGTCTTTAGTGAGTAGATCAAAGTCTAGATTCAATTCCGAAGCATTCTTACTCCAGATATCCCAAGGACGGGTAATGAGGTTCAAAGCGCCACTAAATGGAATAATTTCCGACGGCTCATCTTCCCACTTCTCGCCTTTAAATGCCAATAACTCATCGCCTTGAATAAGGGCTTGACCGCTACTTAAACCAGCAACAGCCTCTAAAAATGCATCCGTAGGACATACACTACCACTTACCAATACCTCGGCTTCAATAGAAGGATACTTCACATTCAAATACGCCTCAGTACCATAGCCTATCTCATGACCACGCTTCGTGTATTTCTCAGCGATAGTGATAATGCCACAGCGCAATTCTGCTACAGGCCTCGTATAGGTTAAGGGAAGTAAGTGAGAACGGTGTTTACCGTCAACGAGTTGAATCTTCATTCGGTGCGTTATTGGTTCCTTCGAATTTAGGGCAAAAAAAAGACCCGCACACAGCGGGTCTTAAATTTTGATACGCTAGGTATCTTATCCTCTCTTACCATAACGGCTGCGGAATTTATCCACACGACCTGCGGTATCAACAAGCTTCACCTTACCAGTATAGAACGGGTGAGAGTAGCTAGAAATTTCCATTTTGATTAGTGGGTATTCAACACCATCTACTTCGATAGTGTCTTTCGCATCAGCACAAGACTTAGTGATGAATTGATCGCCTGTACCCATGTCTTTGAAGACACACAAGCGGTAGTTTTCTGGATGAATTCCTGTTTTCATTTCGTTTTGTATTTAATAGCCTGAGTTTTTGCCCAGACCCCATTTCCGTTATTTCGGACGGCAAATATAAGTTAAATGTTCGCACGCCGCTTAATTGGTGGTGCAAAAATAGTGATGTAGCTTCGCTAGTAGATGAAAATCCTGAAAATTCTCATATCGTTCGCGCTGTTTACGACCGTTGTCGGTTGTAGGAATACGATAGAATTCCCGGGGACCAATGTAGAATTGGGCTTTTCGTCGGATACCATTTATCTCGACACGGTCTTTACAGGACTGGCCAGCTCTACGCGTACCCTGAAAGTCTTCAACCCGTCGGATGAGAATATCACCATCGATCGGGTGTATTTGGGCCGAGGTGCCGGGAGTTTCTACCGCATGAACGTGGATGGGGTGAGCGGCAAAGACGCAGAAAACGTAGAGGTATTGGCCAAAGACAGTACCTATATCTTCATTGAGATTAGTCCCGATGCGGCCGGGTCGACAGAGCTCGTTTACAAAGACAGTATACTTTTTGAAAATGGCGGCATGCAGCAACATGTAGACTTAGTTACTACAGTCTGGGATGCTGTGTATCACTTCCCTACCAATGTATTGACTATTAATCGGCCTGAGCCACTCCCCCCATTGAAACTTGCTTATTCTGTGCTGGGGGAAAACGAAGTTTGGGACAATACTAAACCACACGTTGTTTATGGCTATGCAGTCGTCGACAGTGCACACAGATTAACCATTGAGCCAGGAACTCAAGTTCATTTCCATGCCGGTAGTGGCCTCTGGGTATACCGCGACGGCGAGCTGTACGTCGATCCAAATGAAACCGGAAGTATGGACGACGCTGTAGTATTTCAAGGGGACCGTTTGGAACCCTCTTATGAGTGGGTGCCCGGTCAGTGGGGCGGTCTGCTAGGCGGCGTATTCATCCAAGGGGGTGCGCAATCAAAAGCAATACTCAATAACCTAATTATTAAAAATTCATCGACTGCATTGCGGGTTGATAGTGCTTGGGGAACCCTTCCCAATCTTACTGTAAACAACACCATTATAACCCACAGCTCGAGAGTGGGGCTGTACGGCGGATACGGTAACATTTTAGGGACCAATCTCGCCATCGGTCCTAGTGGGGTGTATGGTTTTTACGGTTTAGGAGGGAACTATCGCTTTGACCACAGCACCATGAACAACACATGGAGCTTCTCCTCTAGAGGCGGCACTGGTATTGGTATGGTCAACTTCTTTGAAGACGCCGCAGGCAACCGTTATACTAGAAGCCTAAGTGCTACATTCACCAATACTTATATCGGAGGTAATCTCGCCAGCGAAGTGGCCATGGGCATTGATAACAATGAGGTTTTTGATGTACGATTTGAAAACAGTGCACTAAAAATCGAACCGAATCCCGAAGCCGGTCATTACACGTTGACCGACACGACCATGTTCAAGGATTGTGAATTTAATTTGAATTGGGGCTTCTCCTCCACCCCTTGGATCCCCGAAGACCAGTGGAGATTCTTACCAGATTCTGTTTCCCTATTATTCAGCAAAGCGAAGGCAACTGCCATTAGCCCGATGCTCGATCTTGGAGGTACTGGTAGAAGTACCCCTGCCACTATTGGCGCTTTGGAGCGCCCTTAAAGATTTTTAAGAAATTCTAGGGTATTCACCCCATCGGCATAATCCCACAAACGTGGCTTCTGCGCGGTACCAAGCGGAAGATAACCTTGACCCACAACGCATTGAACGCTATCTCCCCAAGCCTCGAGACATGCCTGTGGCCCCGACTCAGGATAAGTGCTGTAGTGAAGTATGGACACTGGGGTGTGCAGCTCTTCGTTCTCGCGAACAATGATGAAGCCGTTTTCTAAGAAATCGTCTTGGTTCAGCAAGAATAAAGCACGGTAGTAGTCGTAGTTATTGCCGTACTTATTGTTGTTTACCACATCGCTGTAGTCCACAATATTGGCAAAGACGTTTTGAATGTCGTACCCTTCAGGAACGAGCAAGTGACTTACATTTCTGCAACCCATACCGAAGTAGGAGAAGATATCTGCACCCAGTCCTTTAAGCTCATCTTCAGACTCATGTCCGGTCAAAACAGCCACTGAGGTTCTGTTTTTGCGGATGATGTTCGGGTATTTACCAAAGTAGTATTCGAAATAACGCGAAGTATTGTCACTTCCCGTCGCAATAACAGCACCCATATCTGAGAGCTGCTCGACAAAAATCCAATCGCCTTCAAAGAGCTCGTCAAAGCGTAGGAACACTTTCACTAAAACTGGCAGGAGGTATTGATCGTCGCTACTCATCTTAATGAGTGCAAAGTGGCCCGAGAGGAATACACTCAAAAAATCATGCATGCCTACCAGCGGCAGGTTTCCTGCCATTACAATACCCACTCTTGTGCGATTAACTGCTGAAGTTCCTCCCTCGCGTTCACGCCATGCTTCAAGGTTCTCTTTGGTGAGCTCATTGCCCCACGCTTCGAGCGCCTGCATGGTGTTTTCTTCCACGAACCAACCGTTGTGTCGGAAGGAACGCGTGATCGCAGCGCGCAATTCTTCTGCGAGATCTTCGTGACCGTTGGAAATAGATTTCCCTTGTACGAATTCTCTTATGAACACTCCTAATTGGGAAACTGCTTCAATCCTATGGTCAGTAAAAAACATTGGCGCTACATTTGCGTTAAGAATTGCAAAGCTAAAACAACAAGGCTATATGGCTATTAAAATCACTGACGAATGCATTAATTGCGGTGCTTGTGAACCGGAATGTCCGAATAACGCGATATACGAAGGTGCACTAGAGTGGCGATTCAGCGAAGGAACCGACCTCAGCGGTAACATTATTACCCCTAACGGGAATAAATATGACGCCGATGAAGCACAAGAGCCTGTTGATTACGACGTTTACTACATTGTAACTGATAAGTGTACGGAGTGTATTGGATTCCATGAAGAACCTCAATGTGCGGAAGTATGCCCTGTAGACTGCTGTGTGCCGGACGAAGACAATGAAGAAACTGAAGAGGAACTTATGGCGAAAAAAGACTTCATGCATGTTGAAGAATAGCCTTTTTGCGCTTCTCCTGCTCAGTCTAACCGCCGCCGCCCAACCCAACGAACAATCTTTACAAAGGCTAGGTAACGCTTACCTTCTGCCGTCAAATGCCCCATTTGCAGATTCATTGGCTGAAGTATTTGCCGATAGTCTATGGTCATTCATTAGTATCGATAAGAATTACGGCAAAACGCTTCCCTCCGTCAGAAACTTGAGTGTTCAACTACCCGCAGACCAAAGTTTCGCCTTGTATACCTGGATTGTTCCTCAGCCGCGTGGTGGTTTTACTTACCACGGCTTTTTATGGAACCCCGATTGGAAGGGACCTAAACGAATCGTTCTAGAGGACTACGGCACCGAGGACGCCGCCTACCGCTGGCTTAAAGGCGGATCATGGGTTGGCGGCATATGCTACGACATTATCACCAAAAAGAGGAAGGGCAAGAAAGTATATACCCTACTTACATTCAGGCCTGGTCGCTCCTACCACACGAAATACATTGACGCTTTAGAACTAGGCAGTTCTAGAAAGCAACTCCACTTTGGTTCTCGCATCTTCAATATTCGAAGCAACGGAGACGAGCGTTATGCGAGACGTCCTTATAGAATACAGTTTCGATACAACAGCGCTCTTTCAGCTGCTGTGCGTTGGGACGGAAAACACGCAGGGATCATTTGTGACCACCTCGCACCTTCGAAAGAGAATCTGAAAGAAAAATGGTTTTCCTACGGTCCTGACTTTTCTTACGACCGTGTGTATTGGGAAAAAGGGAAATGGCAGATTCAGGAAGCCTATCCGCTCGTTCAAAACCTAGAGGTAGCGCCAACCAACGGAAGGGTGCCAACTACCCTGGATCCAAGAAAATAATTGCTGAATGCTTAGTGGTTAAGCATCACTGGCATTACCAACATCAATAGGTCTTCACCTTCGTCTACACCATCCGCTGGGATAAGAATACCTGCACGATTCGGTGCGCTCATCTCCATACGAACGTTATCAGAACCTAGGTTGCCTAGCATTTCCAACAAGAAACGGCTGTTAAAGCCGATCTCCATGTCATCGCCCTGGTAATCACAAGCCAAGCGTTCGTTCGCTTTGTTGCTGAAATCTGGATCTTCTGCACTAATGCCCATTTCTGCGCCTGCGATACGCAAACGAATCTGGTGCGTCGTTTTATTTGAGAAGATGGCCACACGCTTCACTGAAGAAGAGAATGCGCTGCGATCTACTAGCATAACATTCGGGTTCGATTGCGGGATAACTGCCTCGTAATTCGGGTATTTACCGTCAATTAGTCGACATACCATAACCACGTTGTCAAACGAGAACTGTGCATTGGTGTTGTTGTAAACCACCTTCACCTCCGAAGAATCATAGCTCAATGAACCACGAAGCATATTCAACGGCTTCTTCGGCATAATGAACTCGGCGGTGCTCTCTGCACCTAGGTCTGTTCTTCTGTAACGCACAAGCTTGTGTGCATCAGTAGCTACGAAGGTTAATCCGTTTGAATCGAACTGGAAGAAAACACCACTCATCACCGGACGAAGCTCGTCGTTTCCTGTGGCGAACAACGTTTTACCAATGGCCGTAACCAAGACCTCAGCAGGAAGTGTTGTAGATGTTGCGTCCTCAAGCTCTGGGAATTTTGGAAACTCATCACCGTCAATAAAGGCCAATGAGTACTTACCGTAATCTGAGGACAATTCTATCGTGTGCGACCCTTCGTCGAACGTGAAGGTCAATGGCTGCTCCGGGAACGTCTTCAACGTATCCATCAACACCTTCGCAGGTACCGCGGCAGAACCGACATCTTCTGTTTCGACTTCAAGATTGACACTCATCGTCGTTTCTAGATCAGAAGCGCTCACTACCAACTCGCCTTGTTTCAACTCAAAAAGGAAGTTGTCTAAAATAGGCAGGGTATTGTTGCTTTGAATGATTCCTCCAATGAGTTGGAGTTGTTTCAACAGCTTAGAACTAGATACGATGAATTTCATAATAGGTCGTCTTATCAATTGATAGTAAACAAAGATAATCGGACAGCTATCTTTTATCCGTGTCCAATTCTTTTTTTAATCACAGGTTTTTGTTAATAACCGCTAGTTGAATTCCCAAGGGGTCAACATGAGGTTACGCCAGCCGTAGCGCTGTATAAGTGCCATTCTCCCGTCTGGCAGTTCAGCGTAGAATCTGTCGGGATCCCACTCGTGCGGTGTACCGTCTTCTCCTACCAAGATGCCTTCGGTATTCTTGTAAAATGCACGCGTTTCCAAGATCTCTCCTTCGGTGGTATGGACATAGAATGAAAAGGCTGGGGTCGAGTTAAAAATACTGTCTTTTTTCTCCCAGATGTTATCTGTGGAGACAACAGCACCCTCGTACTTCAATGTACGAACAGCAGCCACTGCTGAATAAAGCAGTTGTGGATTGCTGTAGGGCAATGGCTCGAACTCTCCGCCCACTAAAGACCAACTGCCTGCATCATTTGCAGGAATATTCAAATTATCACCCCCTTTGCGGGTAATCATCCAAAAGAAGCCCTCAGGTCCATTTACATTCATCTCGATACTTTCAATCTTCTCTGGAGCCAGACCGTATATGGTTCTGTCGCGCCACATAGAAGGCTCCGTAAAGAATCGGGTGGTCAAATATCCGTTAAAACCTTGGATATAGACGGAAAAGGGCATTTCTGAATCGACCATGCGGTAATAGGTACCTAACATATCCGGGGTCTCTGTGCCGACGATATAGCTTTTCACTAACTCTTCTCCGCTATATACCTCAACCCATTTGCCGTAGACCTCCATGCGCTGATTCACTGCGGGCACTGCACTTTTAGAGACAAAATTCTTGAGCGTTACACTCCCTAAAGTTTCTAGCAACACCTCGATAGCATCTTTACGAACAGGATGCTGGCCGTCTACCAACCAGCCACTTTCGGTGCGTTCAAGGACCACCTGTGAAGGTTTCTTATCGCTAATCACAACCTTTGTAATGCTTGCTGTATCGGCAATGGCAAAGTCGTACTGTGCCTTAAGTTCTTCCATGCCGTCGCTTTGCGCGGGTGAACCACAGCTGACCACGACTAGGGCCAATAATAGGCTATAAAGACTGTTTTTAACGTGCATATTTTCTTCTTCTGTAAAGGGTCAACATACCAGCAATAAGCAATAATAGTACCTCAGGCAAGGCCACATTGATAGCTTTCCACTTGGCTGCTTCATTGGTCAATTTCTCTTCGCTGAGCAATCTCAATTTGATGTCGCGCGTACGCGTTTCCATTAGGCCGCGATCGTCCAACATGTAGTCTGTGAGATTCAAAAGCAAATCGTCATTGCCGTATTGAATGTTGGTGTACTGATCAAAGCCCAGCGGTAAGGGTTGCCCGCGAGGGAGCTCTGGATTAATGAGGTTCACTTGGTTGCGAATGATATCACCGTCGCTGAAAACAGCGATGCTCGTTGGCGCGCTCTCTTTGATCTGAGGCAATGCATTACCCGCAGTGCGCGGTGCAATCCTATTGGCATAGGCACTTTCAAAAATTCCTTCTAGGAGCACACCTGCCAGCAGGTCTTTACTGCGGAAGGTGCGTGGGTCCGGACGGTTGTACAACGTTTCTAAACTCACTGTATGCGGCGCAGGTGTGCTCTTGGCATTGGTTGAGCTAAGCAACAATGGGGTTTTTAGAATACCAGGAGCCTCCAAAGTGTCGAGGGTACTCGTAAATTCCCCTTTGACCGCATTGAGGTTGGCTACCGCAGGATGGGCAGTTGGACCCAATAATGGGAAATAGACCCAAGGGTTGATGCTGCGCCTGTCGTTGATACCTGCGCAACGTATGTCTTGAATGAGGTTGGTGTTTACGCGTACGCCGTATTTGAAAAGCAGGTCAGTAAGGTTCAGGTCGAAATAAGTGGGGTATGCTAAAAATTCTGGACCGAAGCTCAAGCTGTCCATTTCTGCATGAACGCCATCCACAAACCACATGAGGTGTCCGCCACCCATCAGAAATTGGTCTAATAGGTATTTGTCCAGTTCCGAGAAGGCCTTCGTAGGTTTAGCAACCACCGCCAGATCAAAACTGTTCAAGCGGCGTACCATGTCCTCGATATCTGGTGAACCGTCGGCCTTTGCCTTGTAGGTCTCCATGGAGAATCGCTCGACCGCATAATGTTCACTCAAGGCCAGTCCGATACCCGCTGTCTGCGAGGCCGTAAGCTCGCCGTGGCCGGTAATCATGGCTATCTTCTGTCGTTCGGTTTGCAGCAGCGCAGATAGTGAACGCGCCAAATTGAACTCAAGTTGCTGTATGCTAATGTTTACTTGTTCTGCTGGATCGAAAACCATCACATCTTCCAACAGGATGACCGTCTCTTCTTTCTCTTTATAACTCATCACCGCCGCTGGAAAGACATTGAGCACGCTCTCGCCGTCCTTGGTTTTCACCTGAAGCTGCACGGCATTTATGCCCTTGGTGGCCAATTGGTTCTTAAACTCCGCTTGCTTTTCAGCTTCATTCGGATTGATGAATTCAAAGAATACATTGCCGTTGCGTGCACTCCACTCTTCGAGCATGAATTGCGTTTCAAGCTTTAGGCGCTCAAAACCGGCAGGGAATTGGCCCTCGAGGTAGACCTTGATGAGCATGGGCTCTTCCACCTGGTCCAACAATGATTCCGTCCCTTCGCTCAGTGAATACCTTCCCTCTTCGGTTAGATCTATTCTAAAACGTACGCTTTGGCTGATAAGAATAACCAATAACGCACCCACGAAGTAGGCTGTTTTGGTACGTGCTGTCGCGTGAAGGTGGCGTCTGCTGAGTACTATGAATGTTCCGGAGAGAAACAGCAGTACTACGCCAATGAAGTATCCTAAATCGCGGCCATCCAATACACCACGAGACACAGAAGTATAATGTTCGTTAAATCCGAACTGGCGCATCGTGAGTTCCCAACCGCTGAATTTATAGATATCTGCCAGTGCTTCGAATCCAAGATACATGCCCATGTTTAGGGCTACCCCGAGAACGAAGGCTACCACATTGTTCGAGGTAAGCGCGCTAGCGAAAAGAGCTACTGCAGTATAGGCCGCGCCCAAGGCTAAAAGACCAATAAATGATCCTATAGCCGCGCCCCAATCCAAATTTCCTACAGGCGAGCCTAAAGCGCTCATGCTCCAGAGGTAGATGAGTGTAGGGGCAATGCTCAATACCACGACAGAAAGTGTTCCGAGGTATTTGGCGACGACTAGTTGTGTCGTTGAAATCGGCCGAACCGCTAAAAGCTCCATCATACCTGAACGAATCTCATCGCTAAAGACCCGCATGCTTACCGCTGGAATGAGGAACAAGAACACCCACGGCGCAAGACCGAAATAGTTGGTCAATGAAGCGTAGCCACCTTCCAATAGGTTGAAGGGTCCGTTAAAAATCCAGAGCATCAAGCCGTTCACAAGCAAATAAATGCCGATGATCAAATAGCCTAAGATACCCGAAAAGTAGAGCTGTAATTCTTTCTTTAGTTGTGCAATCATGCTTCGCTGCTGTCGGTCTTATGGCACGTCCATGCCTGGGGTTTATCGTAAAATAACGCTTTGGTCTTGGGCCATACCTCACCAAATAACGCACTCTCGCGGTAAGCGTTTAAATCGGCCTCATTTTCCCAAAAGCTATGCGTAAAGAAATGTCCTTCACTCTCGAGCAGATGTACACCGTGGCAACCGGGCTGCCCGGCGATGTGATTTTTACTTTCTGCAAAAATCCTACGAAAGGCAGTACCCTGTTCAGAGTTCGGGTCAATGGCTAATTTCACAATGCGTTCTATCATACGAAGTCAATGCGTACCCAATCGTGAATCTTCATTCCGATTAATTCATTACTGCCTCGGATATGTTCCCCGCCGCTCTTACCCACGGCGATAGAAAGCATGCCTTCTTCGTTCCAAAGGGCCGCTAATTTTCCTTGCGGTACGTCAGCGATGCGGTCGTAAATTTTCTTCATACTTCTGTTTCTCGCCAACTCCACCGAGAAGGTCCTGCCCTTCAATTGGTTTTGGAAGCTCTCGCGAGAAATATTCGTTACACACGTTCCCATGCGGTCGATGTACACTACGTTGCCACTAATGGCAAAATCGCCGATGCCGGCAGCCGGCTCTTTTACCTTCTTCACTGAAGTGATGGCCGGGCCGAGCATTTCTATCTTTCCGCCGCTAAACAGATGTGATGCTGAGGCCGCAAACAACTCCTTTTCGTCATTGGGATCTATGCCGCGGATGTCTAACATTCTCGCACCAGTTATTTTCTCGTTTTTCAGGACACTGGTAAGCAATCCGTTGTTGGTACCTAAAAAGAATTGGCCACACGCCTTCAAGCAGATGTATTCGCCACCTTCCATTGGGGAGGTCCCAATCATGACACAGTGTATAGTGCCCTTTGGAAAATCGCGGTACACACCTCTGAGCATATGCGCCGCTTCGAGAATATTATGAGGCTCCACCAAATGACTGATATCCAACAACCTAGCTTCTTCTATACGACGCATCAAACGAATCTTCAGCCGAGCAACAGTATTGTCGCGCAGTCCGTAATCCGATATTAATGTGATTATTCCCATAGATGCTCGCTGGTGCAGATGGTGTATTGGTGAAAATGTAGTTACTTTGTCAAAAGTAAGGCAATTCCGCCTTCTAAAACAGTACTCAACACAGCAGTAATTGACACAAAAAGTTTTTGAACTCACGTCGGCTGATCCAGCCCAGTTGTATGGGCCAAGCAACACCTATCTGAAGCAGATTGGCGCATACTTTCCAGCACTTAAAATTGTTGCTCGTGGCCACGAAATAAAGGTCACGGGACCAGAAGAAACCCTGGAAGAATTTGAGGACAAACTCGAAGCTATTGTAGCCTATGTCAGTAAAAATAAGCGCCTAGACGACAGAGCATTAGAGGAGCTCATTCAGGCAAAGGATACTGCGCGTACTAAACATACCATGCTCAAGGACGAAGTAATTCTGCACGGCCCTCAAGGACGTATCATCAAAGCGAAGACGACCAACCAACACAAATTGGTAGAAAGTGCGATGACTAACGACCTCGTCTTTGCCATAGGCCCCGCAGGAACCGGCAAGACCTATACCGCGGTTGCGTTGGCAGTTGCGGCCCTTAAGAACAGAGAAGTACGCCGAATCATTATGACGCGACCTGCTGTAGAAGCTGGTGAAAATTTGGGATTCTTGCCCGGGGATTTGAAAGAAAAATTGGACCCGTACTTGCAACCGCTCTACGATGCGCTACGAGATATGATTCCTAAGGAAAAGCTTGAATTCTACCTCGAAAACAGAACTATCGAAATCGCTCCGCTAGCCTTTATGCGCGGTAGAACGCTTGACGATGCATATGTCATTCTCGATGAAAGTCAGAATACGACCACTTCACAGATGAAGATGTTTTTGACCCGTATGGGGGAAAATGCACGCTTCATTATTACGGGAGATACCTCACAGATCGATTTGCCAAAACACCAGAAAAGTGGGCTCAAAGAGGCCATCACGACATTGAATGGAGTGAAGGGAATTGGATTTGTTCACCTCGACGGGCGAGATGTGATCCGTCACCCATTAGTTAAAAAGATTATTACCGCTTACGAGAAAAAAGATTGATCATGAATCAAGAGCCAACGTATCAATTTTCAGGACAGACCAACTTTTACCGCGGAAAGGTTCGCGACGTTTATACCATCGGCCAAGATGTATTGGTGATGGTGGCTTCCAACCGTATTTCTGCTTTTGATGTAGTATTGCCGCGTCCAATTCCAGGAAAAGGCCAAGTATTGAATCAGATTGCAGAGCATTTCTTGGTAGCTACACAGGACATTGTTCCTAACTGGCGGGCAGTCACTCCGGATCCTCAGGTAACTATTGGTCAGCGTGCCGAACCGTTCAAAGTAGAGATGGTGATCCGCGGTTACCTTGCAGGCCACGCTGCGCGCACCTACAAAAGCGGTCTACGCGAATTATGCGGCGTAACCCTACCAGAAGGAATGAAGGAAAACGACGCCTTTCCGGCGCCTATCATTACCCCTGCGACGAAAGCCGAGCATGGCGATCACGACGAGGACATCTCTCGTGAAGACATCATTGCGAAGGGTATCGTCAGTGAAGCCGATTACCTACAGCTTGAGAAATATACGCGTGCCTTGTTCCAACGCGGCACTGAGATGGCCGCTGAGCGCGGACTAATCTTGGTAGATACCAAATACGAATTCGGGAAGTTGGCCGACGGTACTATTGTGTTGATCGATGAGATTCACACCCCAGATAGCTCGCGCTACTTCTACAGCGAAGGCTATGCAGAGCGCCAAGAAAAAGGCGAAGCACAGCGTCAGCTTAGCAAAGAGTTCGTTCGTGAGTGGCTCATGGAAAATGGCTTTCAAGGAAAAGAAGGCCAGCAGGTGCCTGAAATGACAGACGATTTTGTAAATCTTGTAAGTACTCGTTACCGTGAGTTGTTTGAGAAGATTACAGGAAAGTCGTTCGAGCAAGCGCCTCTAGAGGGTGCTGAGGAACGCATTAAGGCAAACGTAGAAAACCACCTCGCCGCCCTTTAGGAATAGTATTTGCACTGCATGTATTAACCCCTTAAAGAGAACGATGATGAAAACACTTAAGGCCACCACCCTATTGGTATTCCTTTTGGCTGCATCGAATGTATTCGGGCAGCTCAAGGTCGTACGCTTTGGCATGAAGGGAGGCGTAAACCTTCCTCAACAAACCCTTAGCCTCAACGACATCAACAGCATCGTTAACGACCAGACCTACGACATTTCAAACATTCAAACGGAATTTAGCGACGGGTTTAATATTGGTATGATTACTCGAGTGAGCCTGCCGCTCATTCCGGTCTACGTTCATGGTGAAGCACTCTACACGCAGTTTGACGAAACAATTGCTATTACCGACGGCGGGACAGATTTCACGATAAACTCTACCGTACAGCGACTGGACTTCCCAATTAGTGCCGGTGCCAAAATAGGTCCAGCATTTGCTGGATTGGGTGCCACGCCCTCTATCCCATTCGCCAATAGAAGTGACCTTTGGACGCCAGACGTAGATGCATATTTCACATGGGGATGGCACATTCATGCGGGCATCAAGCTTTGGAGAATCCTCGGCGAAGTCAAGTATGAAAGTGGTTTTGGCATGCTTGCCGGCAATGTGAACTACAATTACAACGATACGGATTACCAGTTCGAGCTGGACCAGCGTAGAGCGCAACTTGTCGTAAGCCTCGCGTACTTCTTCCAATAATTACTCTTCGAGCAATTTCAGGTATCCCTTACTGTAGAAGTGATGTATTATACCGGCCGCATAAGCGTCGTGCTCAATATCAACCATTCGCTTCTTTAGCTGTGCTCTATTGACTCCGTCTGTGGCGAGATAGAAGTAGGTATACCCTAAGATTCGGCCTCCTTCGATCAAAATAGCACACTTCTCATTGTCTTTTCTACCCGGACCAATAAGGGTGCCCTCTTGCGGAAACAGATACTCACGCAATCTACTCAACGGCAGCTCTTTAGACTTCGCCTTCCACTGCAGATTCTTGGTGTGCTTAAAGTAATGCTCGCGATCTTTATCTAGGAGAAAAGTGAACGGATCCAGCGTCTCGTTCATCATCACGCGCTGCAAGAATTCGTAGAGTGCTTTGGGGCCTTCAAAATAAAATTGAGGCGCCTTGTGACGTATAGGATAGACCCTTACATACTCGACCATCGCACTCTTCTTAGGCTCTGTAAACAAGCCAAAATTCAAAAAACTAAGCTTCTTGGTATTGTTGTACATCGGACGCTGCGCATCCACTGTTCGTTTGTATTGAATCTGAGCTATGGCCTCATTGCCAATATGCTCCACTTCCAAGCGATGTGCGTCTGCCTGTAAGGCTAAGGCAAGTTTATTGTCGGCAACAAAGTGTCTGTTGACACTATTCTGTAGGTCCTTGCTACTACCAATGTAAATAGGCTCTCCAGCTTCGTTATAGATGTAATAAATACCCACCTTGTTTTGAAGATTCTTCACCTGCTCCTTGAACGGGTTACGCTGCTCACTGGCCGATTTTGAAACGAAAACCTTATCCAAATAGCTGTCTCTATCCTTTTGAAGTAAAATGCGCAGCAAATCAGCCGTTAATCGAGCATCGCCTTCAGCACGGTGACGGGCAGAATTTACAAGCCCAAGCTCTTTAGCTACTGTTTTAAGCCCATAATTTTCCCAATCTGGGAAGATGCGCTCACAATAAGGAATGGTATCTAAGGTTGCTCTATGGTAATCAAAGCCAAGCTGCTCAAACTCTTGCTGAAACACTCGGTAATCGAACCCAATGTTGTGTGCCACAAATGTGGTGCCCTCAGTAATCTTCACTAGTCGCTTTGCCAACTCATAGAACTTGGGCGCAGTCCGAACCATCTTGTTGGTAATACCTGTCAGTTTGGTCACGTAAGGGTCAATAGCCATTTGAGGGTTCACCAAGGAGACGAACTGATCAACGATTTCACCATCTTCCATCACGAACACAGCTACATCTATGATTTTTTCAGCACCCCAGGTACCGCCGGTACATTCTATGTCAATAACCGAGAACCTCACGCCGAATAATTTCTTGCCCCGAATATAGCAGAGCCGATACGTACGTGAGTAGAACCGTGCGTTACTGCGGTTTTATAATCACCGCTCATGCCCATGCTCAATGTAGTCCATTCTAGGGCTTCTTGGAATTCATCGAAAAGCGACTTCAGATAGGCGAACTCCCTACCTACAACATCAACATCGGAGGTATTGGTAGCCATACCCATGAGGCCTTCCACGCGGACATTTGGATATTGGTCCAATTCCGTCAAAACCTCACGGAGCTCTCCTTCATCGAGACCAAATTTTGTATCCTCTTTCGCAATATGCATTTGAAGCAAACACGAAATGGTCCTGCCGTGCTTTGCCGCTTGCTTGTTGAGCTCAACCAATACCTTTTTGCGATCTACTCCGTACACTAAATGCACAAACGACGCCATGTATTTGATTTTATTGGTTTGTATGTGGCCAATCATGTGCCAGCATATATCCTTTGGGAGCACTTCATATTTGGCAGCCATTTCTTGGATTTTGTTCTCCCCAAAATGGCGCTGTCCCGCATCATAGGCCGCCTGCAAATCCTCTATTGGCTTTGTCTTGCTCACGGCAACCAACTGTACATCACCCAATTCGGCGCGGTATTTCTCAATAGATTCTGCTATACTCATTTGAATAGATGGAGCAACATCCCACTTCTTAATTTGGGGGCAATATAGGTGCTTTTCGGAGGCATTATTCCTCCAGCCAGCGCTGTTTTTTTCAATACTTCTACACTCACCGGCGGCAATCTAAATCCTACCCTCAATCCATTAACAGCCATCGCCGCACTTTGATCACAATCGCCTTGATGAATGTAGGTTATTCGCTTGTCCGTTTTAGCGTCTTTAATGCCTAACATGGGCTCGAGTATAGTGTTCATTAGGTAACTCGGTGGCAGCGAACGATCGACCGTAGTCGGCAGCACGACACTGTACCACTGTCCTTGTACGAACAACTCTAGATCACCCTCAACCTCATCGAAGCCTCCCGATTTAGGCGACACCTCAAACTTCGCTTTAAAATCGGCCACAGTGATTTCATCGGCACTCACTTTCACCCAACGCTCGAACGAATCTATACCGAGATCGGATTCGTCCATAAACATGGCAAGAATATGCTGGGCTGCAGCATTACTCTCTATGGACTGTGCTACTCTACATGTACTGCCGTAACGGTGGTGGCCATCTGCTAAAAAATACTCTTTTATATCTTCCATGGAAGACTGTAAAGCAGCTGCATAATGCTCATCGACGACCCACAACCGGTGGCCTATTTCATTCGTCGTGTAAAAATCAAAGAGCGGCTCGTCCGCCTTAATTCGATTGAACAATTCCTTCCGACCATCATTTGAAGGGCCAAATACGAGTATGGGTTCAGCCTGGAAGCCGGTCGTTTCCAAATAATCGGCGAACAAGCGTTCTCTACTATCGAGCGTATTTTCATGCAAATGAATACGGGCTGTATTCACATCGAGCAATCCAATTATCCCCGTAAAGGATTTACCATTGGCACGCTGTTCATAGAGGAAGTACCCCTCTTGTTCATCTTCCCGAAATACGCCGGCTTCAATAAAATCGTCCAAGCGTTCTCGAATACGCTGAAAACGCTCCTCATTGGTCAAAAGAAGATCCGTCTCAGGACGAATGACCTGAAGAAATGAATAGGGATTATTCTCGAGCTTATCTAAGAGCTGTCTCGCCGAATAAGAGTCCACCGAGCGGCTCGGCACAAGATGCGCCTTGTTTCCCTCCGGGCGGTAAGCGCGTAATGGTTTTAACATGTTGGTCGTCTGTAATTAGGTAGGTGAAAGGTACAGCAAATAGACCAATAGAAATCTACCGAAGCGGAAAGACAATTGCACAAAAAAAGGCCTGTGAAAATCACAGGCCCTTATTAGTATCAAAGTACGTTTGGCTTAGATGGCATCGATATGCGCGGCCAATTCGGTACCGATACGATCTTGAGCCTCGAGCGTCGCTGCACCAATGTGCGGTGTAACACTCAATTTACCGTTCATCAAAACCTTTACCGCTGGTGTAGGCTCATTCACAAATACATCAAGACCTGCACCGGCTACTTTTCCGCTTTCAAGTGCATCCAACAATGCTTCCTCATTGATCACACCACCACGAGCAGCATTTAGCAATACAACGCCGTCTTTCATTTTTGCCAACTCATTAGCACCGATCAAATCGCCTCCTGGAACATGTACAGAAATGAAATCACTTTCGGCTAGAACTCGATCAAAACCTACGTTTTCACAAGTAAACTTCGCCGATTGACCGTCGAAGAAAGACAACTCAACATCCACGTTGTCCTCGTGGATATCTGAGAATACAACTTTCATCCCTGCTCCAATAGCAAGCTTAGCAAGCGCTTGACCAATACGTCCAAACCCTACAATACCGAGCGTGCGTCCACGAAGCTCTGCGCCTTTGGCGTAGCTCTTTTTCAAAGCACCAAATTTCGAATCTCCCTCAAGCGGCATCTGACGGTTTGAATCGTGCATAAAGCGCACTAAAGATCTCATGTGTCCCATCACCAACTCTGCTACTGAATCCGAAGAAGCAGCAGGAGTGTTGAATACTTTAAGACCCTTCTCACGTGCATATTCTACATCGATATTGTCCATACCAACACCACCGCGACCGATACCTTTCAAAGAAGGACATGCGTCAATCATATCTTTTCTCACTGTGGTAGCTGAGCGCACGAGAATTACATCGATTTGCTCCTCGTTGATATAATCAATCAGTTGATTTTGGGCAACTTTTGTGGTTGATAGCTCGTGGCCCGAGGCCTGAATAGCTGCAGCTCCTGAAGCTGAGATTCCGTCGTTAGCTAATACTTTCATTTAGAATTTATTTTCAAGTTCTTTCATACAATCTACAAGCGCAGCAACACTATCAAGATCCATGGCATTGTACATGGAAGCTCTATATCCGCCTACAGAACGGTGGCCATTCACACCAGAGATGTTCTTCTCAGCGATCATCGCATCAAAAGCTTCTTTATGTGCTGCCTCGTCGTTTAATAAGAAACATGCATTCATTGTAGAACGATCTTCTACAGCTGCGGTACCCACAAACAATGGGTTGCGATCAATCTCGTTGTAAAGCAATGCCGCTTTTTCTTCATTGCGCTGTTGAGCAGCTTCTACTCCACCATTGGCTTTTAACCAGCGCAATGTTAACATGCTTACATACACAGAGAATACAGGTGGCGTATTGAACATACTCCCTTTGGAGATATGCGTGTTGTAGTCCAACATTGTCGGGATATAGCGGCCCGATTTACCCAATGCGTCTTTCTTCACAATAACCAGAGTCGCTCCTGCAGGCCCCAAGTTCTTCTGAGCGCCAGCATAGATCAAATCAAATTTGCTCACATCTACAGGACGCGAGAATATATCTGAACTCATATCGCAAATCAATGGTGCCTCGGTCTGAGGGAACTCTTTGATCTGCGTACCGTAAATGGTGTTGTTCGATGTGCAGTGGAAGTAATCGGCGTTATCATCAATAGCGTACCCTTTTGGAATGTAGTTATAATTGGCATCCTTCGAAGAGGCTACTACTTCCGCATTTCCGAGTCCGGCTGCTTCTTTGTACGCCTTAGAAGACCAAGCACCTGTATCCAAGTACTGACCTTTACCATGTTCACTCAAAAAGTTGAACGCGAGCATTGCAAACTGCATCGAAGCACCGCCTTGTAAGAACAATACTTCATGGGTATCTGGGACCTGAAGTTGGTCCTTGACCAAAGCAACTGCCTCATCCATGACTGCGACGAAGCTTTTACTACGGTGCGAAATTTCAATAACCGACAATCCTAGGTTGTCAAAATTGATCAAAGATTCAGAGGCCTCTTTGAATACTTCTTGCGGCAGAATACACGGTCCAGCAGAGAAATTATGGGTTTTCATTTTTGCATTTATTAAATGAGCTACAAAACTAAAATGTTCTGTAACCAATAAGGTTAAAGCAGAAGAAAAGTTTCGGTTAATATCCACGAGCTTTCCACAAATTCTGCTCCGTTGGTATAGCAGGCACAAATAACCGTCAATTCTGCCACGTAGTGTGTAACTTTGGTGCTCATTTTTGAATTAAACAACCACAAATATGTCTAACGGAATTTTCAACGTACCGGTTGCATCTAACGAACCTATCTACGATTATGCACCAAGTACACCAGAAAGAGAAGCACTACTGGCTTCCTATAAAGAGCAATACGCAGCTACTGTAGATGTACCTATGTACATTGGCGGAGAAGAAGTTCGCACGGGTCAATTGGGTAAACTAACCCCTCCGCACGAGCACGGCCATGTTCTAGGACATTACCACATTGGTGATGAAAGCCACGTAAAGGCTGCTGTAGATAGTGCTCTTGCAGCGCGCAAACAATGGGGTGCCATGCCTTGGGAGCACAGAGCCGCAATCTTTCTTAAAGCTGCTGAGCTGATCAGTACGAAATACCGTTACAAAATCAATGCTGCTACGATGCTTGCGCAGGGTAAAAACTGCTTCCAAGCAGAGATTGATGCAGTATGTGAGTTTGCCGATTTCTTGCGCTTCAACGTTGAATACATGACGCAGATTTACAGCGACCAGCCTGAGAGTGCTCCTGGCATCTGGAATCGTCTAGAATACCGCCCTCTTGAAGGATTTGTATTTGCTGTAACACCGTTCAACTTTACAGCCATCGCAGGAAACCTTCCGGCAACACCAGCACTCATGGGGAATACTGTAGTATGGAAACCTGCGGACAGCCAGATTTTCTCTGCCAACGTAATTATGGAAATTTTTAAAGAGGCTGGTTTACCGGACGGTGTCATCAACCTCATCTACGTAGACGGACCTGTCGCGGGAGATTACATCTTTAGCCACAGAGACTTCGCTGGTCTACATTTCACAGGATCTACGGCGGTCTTCCAACACTTGTGGAAGACCATTGGAACGAACATCGACAAGTACCGTGCTTACCCACGTATCGTAGGTGAAACTGGCGGTAAAGACTTTGTAGTTGCACATCCGTCGGCACCGGCGCAGCAAGTGGTTACGGCGCTCTCGCGTGGTGCTTTTGAATTCCAAGGTCAAAAATGTTCAGCTGCTTCTCGTGCTTACATTCCTTCAAGTATGTGGCCAGCAGTAAAAGAAGGATTGCTTGCAGACCTTGCAACTTTCAAAATGGGTTCACCTGAAGACATGGGCAACTTCATCAATGCAGTCATTGACGAGCGTGCCTTTGATAAAATTGCTTCTTACATCGACTTCGTCAAGGAACAAGACGATGCGGAAATCATTGCAGGTGGTGGATACGACAAGAGCGTAGGTTACTTTGTAGAGCCTACCGTAGTAGTCACTTCAAATCCTAAGTTCCGCACCATGGTAGAAGAAATCTTCGGCCCTGTGCTTACTATCTACGTTTACGAAGATGCGGATTGGGCTGCAACCCTCGAACTAGTGGACAATACCTCTGATTACGCCTTAACTGGAGCAATTTATTCTGCCGATCGCTATGCTGCTATTGAAGCTGCGAATGCGCTTGAAAATGCTGCCGGTAATTTCTACATCAATGACAAGCCAACAGGTGCAGTCGTTGGCCAGCAACCGTTTGGCGGGAGCCGCGGCTCAGGAACAAACGATAAGGCCGGTTCTTACATGAACCTACTTCGTTGGGTCAACGCTCGCACGATTAAGGAGTGCTTGGTTCCTTCAACGGATTACCGTTACCCATTCTTGGGATAATACAGAGATTGAAAAATAAAAAGGGCGCCCGATGGGCGCCCTTTTTTATTGGCCTTAATTGACTTTGTAATTGAATCTAATACAGTACAGCACTTGGGGAATGTTAACGCTCAAATTATATCCAAACTTCCACATAGTCTCTGCATAGACAAGTGAAGACTGACCGAAATAATTTCTAGTCCTTCCTAATTCTGCACCCACAATGAGGTCTATTCTTGACCCCGGGGTTAATGGTGAGTAAAATATAAATTCGCCAAACTGATCGATATCGTAACTATCTGAGGTTACAAATGAAGCACTACCTGCATTAAAATAGACTCCGGTGTAGCGTTCAACATTCGCTCTAAAAAAGGTCGGGTTTTGTCTATACCAACGATGTGCAACTTCGAATCTTACATATTCAGTAGTAACAGTATAGTTTTCGCCTAATTCTGTAAATCGAATAGAATTTTTATCCCCAAAATAGCAGTGATTCATAAGTACCCAACCTGTGCTTTTATTGCGGTATTCTAAACCCGCATCGAAATAGCCGAAAGGCAGTGTTAGTGGATTCGCCTTAACGACCAATGAAGGAACATTCGGCTTGAAACGGTCAACAATTTGTACGCCCGGTTGCACCAATCGTTGTGCATTTAACGACAGGGTGCAAATAAGTCCCGCCATTAACAAGGTGTATCTGAGCAATGATTTCTTATTCATAATCAACAACTTAAGATTTAACTTTTGGTGCATGGAATCCTTGAACCTCTTTCCTTGTGAGGTAGACTACCTTCTTTGTCTCAAAGAACTCGTCCGAGAAGAATTGGTTCAGATGGGTGAGCTGCGCCTTTAGCGGTCCCAGCTCCTCTGCTAAATCTCCACCTTTCAAATACAACAAGCCGTTTGGACGCTTGTCGTCAAAGTTTTTCTTGGCCAATTTTCCTTTGATCCAAGGTATAAAGCGTTGCATATGAGTCACCGCACGAGAGACTACAAAGTCGTATTGGTACTTTAATTCCTCAGCGCGAACATGCGAGCCTTCTACATTCTCCAATCCAAGCGCCTCTGCGACCGCGCTTACTACCTTGATTTTTTTACCAATGGAATCGACCAGATGAAACTCTGTTTCAGGAAAAAGAATGGCCAATGGAATACCTGGAAAACCACCGCCTGTACCCACATCAAGCACTACCTGCCCCGGCAAAAAATCATAGACCTTCGCAATGCCTAAGCTGTGCAAAACGTGCTTTTGGTAAAAGGACTCCATGTCCTTGCGGCTTATAACATTGATCTTTGCATTCCACTCCTCATAGAGCGGGCCAAGACGCTCGAATTGCTCCTTCTGTTTTGGGGTCAATTCTGGAAAGTGCTCGAAAATAAGTTCAGCTGTATACATGTGACAAAGATATGCCCGGCAGTTGGTACTTTTGTCCCTAATGAAATTCCAACTCGAACATACCGATCCAAAGAGTTCTGCACGCGCAGGAACCATCACCACAGATCACGGTCAAATACAAACACCCATCTTCATGCCTGTAGGAACTGCAGGTACCGTGAAAGGTGTGCACACCACAGACCTGAAGGAGGATACCAAAGCTCAAATCATCTTGGGCAATACCTACCACTTGTTCTTACGTCCTGGTACGGACATATTGAAAGATGCAGGCGGCCTACACAAATTCAACGGTTGGGATCGACCTATTCTCACAGACAGCGGCGGCTACCAAGTCTACAGTCTTGCCAACCAACGCAAGATCACCGAGGAAGGTGCTACGTTTGCCTCTCACATTGACGGCACAAAACACCTGTTCACTCCTGAGCGCGTAATGGACATCCAGCGTGAGATTGGCGCAGATATCATTATGGCCTTCGACGAATGCCCACCCTATCCAAGCACCTACGAATACGCCAAAAAGTCCATGCACATGACCCATCGTTGGCTCGATCGCTGCTTCGACCGCCTCGACCAGGTGGAACCGCTGTACGGCTACAACCAAACGCTATTCCCGATCATCCAAGGCTCCACATATGAAGACCTTAGAAATGAATCGGCAGAATACATCGCAAGTAAAAATGCGGACGGTAATGCCATTGGAGGCCTTAGCGTTGGTGAACCCGCTGAAGAAATGTACAAACATGCTGCAGGTGCATGTGCCATCTTGCCAAAAGATAAACCGCGGTATCTCATGGGTGTAGGAACACCGGCAAACATCTTGGAAAACATCAGCCTCGGAGTAGATATGTTTGACTGTGTGATGCCCACTCGCAATGGACGTAATGGACAAATCTTTACCAGCGAAGGCATCGTAAACATCCGCAACAAAAAATGGGAAAATGTGCACGAACCTCTTGACCCGAACGGAACAAGCTTCGTAGACAGCCAATATTCCAAGGCATACGTGCGCCATCTCATACATAGCAAAGAAAGCTTGGGCGCTCAAATTGCCTCCATGCACAACATCCGCTTTTACCTATGGTTGGTAGAACAAGCGCGCGCCCATATCATCGCCGGTGATTTTGCAAGCTGGAAAAACGAGATGGTTCCGAAATTAGAGCGTAGATTGTAGTTGTGAACAAGCTGGATTGGTACATACTGCGAAAATTCATGGGCAGCTTTTTTTTGACCATGATTTTAATCTTGGCCATTGCTATCGTTTTCGACATCAGCGAAAAGATCGATGATTTCCAAAACGGTGCGACCATGAATGAAATTGTCTTTGATTACTACATCAACTTCGTGGCCTTTTACGGCAACCTTTTTAGTGCGCTCATTCTATTTATATCGACGATTTGGTTCACCTCTAGAATAGCCTCAAACACAGAAGTAGTGGCTATCCTCACCTCAGGCACCAGTTTTAATCGGCTCCTTCGTCCCTACTTTATCGGTGCTACCATCATCTGTATCCTATCCTTGACATTGAATCACCTGTTGGTACCGCAAACCAATATCAAGCGGATTGCCTTTGAGGAGAAATACATCACAGGGGTAAATCGTCCTATCAATCAAAAGGTTCACAGGCAAGTACTGCCGGGCCATTATGTGTACTTCGAAACTTTCTCAGGCCTTCGCCAAAGCGGGTACCAATTCACTTATGAAACCTTCGACGACCACAGACTCATATCCAAACTGAGTGCTGATTTCGTTCGTTTAGATACAGCAACTGGCGCTTGGCGTTTGGACAACTACCGTCTTAGAACGGTAGATAGCCTTGGCAATGAATTCATAGCGACGGGCAGACGATTAGACACCGTTCTACAATTCACTTCAGAGCAAATTGCACCCAAGCTAAGCTCCATAGCCACCATGAATTCAAAAGAACTCAGCGCCTTTATTGCGCAAGAAGAAATCACTGGGAACGAAAACATCGCATCGTATCAAATGGAAATGCAGCGCCGTTCCTCCTACCCGCTTAGCTCTTATGTCTTTGTACTACTCGCCGTATCCCTGGCAAGCCAGAAGAAACGCGGAGGACTTGGTATAAATATCGCCATCGGATTGGTGATCTGTGCGATCTATGTTTTTGCCATGCAAATCTCTCAAACCTTTGCAACTACAGGGGTTTTATCTTCCGACAAATGGCTGGGAAAAACATTGATGTGGATTCACATTCAACCCGCAGAATTTGCGATTTGGTTGCCTAACCTACTGTTCGCAATCATCGCCGTTTGGCGGTACAATAAAGCGCCGAAATAAGATGAATTCATATACCAAGGATCAACTCAATCTACACTTTATTGTGTTCATCTGGGGCTTCACCGCCATCCTCGGTAAGTTCATAAGTATAGATGCTTTGGCATTGGTTTACAACCGCACAGCAGTCACTTCGGTAGCCATTGGAATATACCTCCTTGTGTTAAAGAGAGGCTTTAAGGCCAATTCAAAAGATCTGCTCTTCATGTGGCTTTGTGGTGTACTTATCGCAGTGCATTGGATCACCTTTTTCGGAGCCATTAAAATTTCAAACGTCAGCATCACACTCGCAGGTGTTTCTACCGGGGCCCTTTGGTCGTCGTTGCTAAGTCCGATTTTATCTAAAACAAAGTTCGACCCCATAGAACTCTTGCTAGGACTCTTAGTAATCTTGGGAATAGGTATAGTTTTTTACGAAGAACCCAATACGGCTGATATTCGACACTTGTCCTATTTCGGTTTCGAGCTGACCAATTTTCAATTGGGGCTCATCATTGCCCTATTCAGCTCGATGCTAAGTGCTTCTTTCAGCATACTCAACAAGCAACTGGTCACCCGTTATCCGAAACCCGTACAGGTCACTTTCTGGGAGCTCACTTTTGCATTCCTTTCTATAGTGATCTACTCGCTGATCATCGGTAACAATCCCATAAAATTGTGGGCTACACAAAATTCTGATTGGATATACATCGCCATCCTCGCACTGGCTTGTACTGCTTATCCATTCATTAAAAGTGTTGAACTTCTAAAGCGCTTAACGCCCTTCAGTATAATGCTCGCGATCAATCTTGAACCGGTTTACGGTATTCTCTTAGCGGCATTATTTTTCGGGGCTTCCGAAAGCATGTCTCCCCAGTTTTACATCGGGGTATTTATCATATTAGGAACCGTTATCGCCAATGGGATTATAAAAGCACGCAAAAGAAAAGGCTAAAGCAATTTGTTTTGGTATTTTGCGAGCTGCGAAAACACATGAAACATGGAATATCTTTCTTTCGAAAAACCTATCGAAGAGCTTGAAATTCAATTAAATAAAGCTCTTGAACTAGCGGATGAAACGGGCGTTGATATGGCTAAAACCATAGACGACATCCGCAAAAAGCTAGCGGATAAGAAAAAAGAAATCTACGGAAACTTAAGCGCTTGGGAGCGAGTTCAACTCTCTCGCCATCCACAGCGTCCATATACACAGGCCTACATCGAAGCGCTGACCGAAGGCAATTTTATCGAATTACACGGCGATCGTGGTGTAAAAGACGATAAAGCCATGATCGGCGGTTGGGGTAAGATGGGCGACCAAACTTACATGTTCATTGGCCAGCAAAAAGGGGTGAACACAAAAATGCGTCAGTACCGCAATTTTGGTATGGCAAATCCTGAAGGGTACCGTAAAGCACTTCGATTGATGAAACAAGCTGAAAAGTTTGGCAGACCTATCGTAACTTTAATCGATACTCCTGGAGCTTTCCCTGGTTTAGAGGCCGAGGAACGTGGACAAGGCGAAGCTATTGCTAAGAACATCATGGAGATGTCTCGTCTAAAGGTTCCTGTGATTTGTATCATCATTGGCGAAGGGGCCTCAGGAGGTGCTATCGGCATTGGTGTTGGCGATAAAGTTTTAATGCTTGAGAACACTTGGTATTCGGTAATTTCTCCGGAAAGCTGTTCTTCCATTCTTTGGAGGTCTTGGGACCACAAAGAGAAAGCTGCAGAAGCCTTAAAACTGACGGCTACCGACATGAAGAAAAATGGATTGATCGACGGCATCATCAAAGAACCATTAGGCGGTGCACATGCACATCCAGAATTGATCTTTGAAGAAGTTAAAAAGGCGATCATCAAGCATACAAAGGCATTGAGCAAATTGAGCCCTGAAGAACGCGTAGAACAGCGCATGGAAAAGTTCTTTAATATGGGTGTATACGCTGAATAAGAATTATGGAAGACCCGCAATACAGCAATCAACCGCCAAGGAATCTTGGACAGACTACCAACCTGACTGCAGGTGGCCGAGTACCGCCGCAAGCAGTTGATTTGGAAGAAGCTGTATTGGGTGCACTTCTCATTGATAAGAATGCGTTAGCCAAGGTTATTGACATCTTGCACCCTGAGGCATTCTACAAAGACCAACACAAGAACATTTACAAGTCCATCACCATCCTATTTGGTGATAACCAACCTGTAGATATTTTGACTGTTGCCGCGGAACTACGCAAAGAAGGCATCATCAAAAAAGCGGGTGGTGAGTCGTACCTCGCACAGCTCAGCCAAAAAGTCAGTTCTGGTGCACACATTGAGTACCACGCTCGAATCATTCTGCAAAAACACATTCAACGGGAGTTGGTACGTATTTCTTCAGAGATCATTGAGAGTGCCTTTGATGAGACTACCGATGTCTTGGAACTGTTGGACAATGCCGAACAAAAGCTTTTCGAAGTTGCTCAGGGCAACCTCAAAAGAAATTATGAAAGTGCTGAAGACCTCATTCGTCAAGCCATCGATAAAATTGAAAACATTGCGAAGCAGGAAGGGCTTTCAGGTGTTCCGTCAGGTTTTGCTGCCTTAGACCGAGTTACTTCGGGTTGGCAACCTTCAGATTTGATTATTCTCGCCGCGCGTCCCGGTATGGGTAAGACTGCTTTTGTACTATCTATGGCTAGAAACATGGCCGTAGAACACCAGAAAAAAGTCGCCGTATTCTCACTTGAGATGTCTTCTGTTCAGCTTATTACTAGGATTATATCTTCCGAAACCGGACTAAGCTCTGAGAAGCTTCGTAAGGGTGATCTGACACAAAGAGAATGGAACAACCTTACTTCAGGCGTAAAAGACCTTGAAAAAGCGAACCTCTTCATTGACGATACTCCAGCACTTTCTGTGTTTGACCTTCGTGCGAAAGTTCGTCGTCTCGCCAGCACGCAGGGATTAGATTTAATTATCATTGATTACCTGCAGTTGATGACCGTAGGAGGATCCAAGACCCAAGGAAACCGTGAGCAAGAAATCTCAACCATTTCTCGTTCATTGAAGTCTATCGCGAAAGAACTTAATGTTCCTGTAATCGCACTTTCACAGCTTTCACGTGCCGTTGAAACACGCTCTACTTCAAAGCGTCCACAGCTGAGTGACCTTCGTGAATCGGGTGCTATTGAGCAGGATGCTGATATCGTAAGCTTCATTTACCGCCCTCAATACTACGGAATCGAAGAATGGGAAGATGGAGACCCATCAGAAAACCAAGCTGAAATTATCATTGCAAAACACCGTAACGGTTCTTTAGAAGATGTTCGACTTCGTTTCATCGGAGAACTTGCCAAATTCGCTAACCTTGATCAAGGGTCGACAATGATGATGGAAAGTAAAATGAACGAAGGTGACGGCGGAAGCTACGGCGGAGGGTTTAATCCTTCTAACGACGGGTACGGTAATCTTCCTACACCAGGTCTTGACGGAGGCGATGCACCGTTCTAGATACACCATATTCACACTATTCTTTTCGCTATTCTTTAGCGCTTCAAAGGGCCAGATGCTCATTCCTATGGATTACGAAGGGCAGAGCGACCACTTGAAAGCTTACGGTCTGGTCTATGAGGCGATAGCTTCTGGGTACGATTGCCATTGGCTGCTCAACTACAGAGGCGGGTCTTTTGCCATCCTAGATGGAGATCAAAACATCATAGAAAAAGCCCTGCGTAAGGGTATATCTTACGAAAACAGTAGCGCCCAGGCACTGCTAAATCTAATGGCTGAACTCAAAAGTCCAAGCACAAATACCAACAGTATAGAACTTGAAAGGGTGCCTAGAATTGCCGTTTATTCTCCAGCAGGCAAACAACCTTGGGACGATGCAGTAACGCTAGTGCTTACTTATGCGGAAATTCCATTTGTCACCATTTATGATGAGGAAATACTTACTGGTCAACTGGAAGAATACGAATGGCTCCACCTCCACCATGAAGACTTCACGGGGCAATATGGCAAGTTCTACGGGGCATACAGAGACGCAGCTTGGTACATCAATCAAAAAGCGCAGTTCGAAGCAGATGCACGCGCATTGGGCTATTCTAAGGTCAGCCAAGTGAAAGGTGCTGTGGCAAAAACCATTTCATCATACGTCAATAATGGTGGCTTTCTGTTCGCGATGTGTTCCGCCACCGATTCCTACGACATTGCCTTAGCTGCAGAGGGTGTAGACATTTGTGAAAGCATGTTCGATGGAGATCCATCTGCTCCGGGTGCGGCCCTTCAGTTAGACCATACAAGGTGCTTTGCTTTTGAGAATTTCAGATTGGAAACCAACCCCTTACGATACGAGTATTCATCCATAGATATCACCGAAAAACGGGTGCGTAAGTTGAAAGAAAATCAAGACTACTTCGAGCTGTTTGATTTTTCTGCGAAATACGACGTGGTTCCCACCATCTTGGTTCAAAACCACACTTCTCTAGTCAAAAGCTTTTACGGTCAAACCACAGCCTATAGCCCAGAAACTCTTAAGCCTTCTACTACCGTGCTGGGTTCAAATAAGGTGGATAAGGCCGCTCGATACATACACGGTACCTTTGGTGAGGGGTATTGGACGTTTTACGGCGGCCACGATCCAGAGGATTACCAACACCGCGTGGGCGATGAGCCTACTGATTTAATGAATCACCCCAATAGCGCAGGTTATCGATTAATTCTAAACAACATTCTTTTCCCTGCCGCGAAGAAACCGCCACAGAAGACCTAGTTAAATAGCGTCCAGCGAGCACTCAGCTGAACCCAACGGTCTGTTCTCGGTGTTGCACCGAAAGCATAGTAATTGTAATCTGCTAATCCCTCTAGGGCATTTACGACACGTACGCCGGCTATGAAATTTGCTATTCGTGCTTCAAAAAAGGCAGTTGCCCAAGGATAACTCCCGGCCAAATGATCGGTTTGCATGGCCCAGATAGGCACACCTACTAAATACGTTGGCGTATAGAAAGCGTCCTCAATACTCACATTAACTCCGGCCTTCAACTCAAACCTTGTTCCGATACTCGTTTTATAATTCACCTCAGTAAAACCTCCCCAGTTCGGTGTAGCAAATCCTCCAAACGAAGATTTATAAGTACCATATCCTTGAACACTAAGGTTCAAGCCTTTCCTATCACTTGTTATTCCTACTTGTGCTCGAAAATAGCTGCCGTCCCAAGTCGCTAATTCATCAAAGGATTCGAGGTAACGCATACCTCTTGTCTGTGCGCCGTAAAGAAGTAACTCCTTTTGCCAACGCTCCCCTTGCTTCCAATCTATCCTAGCCTCATTTTTAAAGTAAGAAACCTCGATATCCCTAAAATCATATGAATATCCGTAAAGCTGCTCGAATCGGTACATTTGTGGTTGGTACAGGAGGTTAACCCCAACAGAAAAATCACCAGGGAGCTTCGCGATAGTAACTTTATTGCGCAGATCATAACCACCGGCATTGAAACCCAGAAGATGTACCGCATAAGTTCCTCTAAAAGAAATTACCTTATCGCGATGTAGAGCTAGAGTTCCTTGAGCTCTAACATAAGGCTGTAGCCTATTATCAAAAGCCTCTGTAGCCGCGCTGCTGTCCGTTCTAAAGGCATCCCAGCCACCTGAATTACTGACTAAGTTCTCTATCCCAGCATGGGCTTGTAGAGCGTAGTGCGCTCTAGTTGCAGACAATACTCCTAAAATTTTGTCGTGATGCAGAACGACCTCTGCACTGGTCAGTCGTAAAGAATCATTGTAGTAAAGCGATCTACTATCTAATTCTGGTTCGACAGTCGTACTGTCCCAGAAATATTCGGTCTGTTGTAAATCATTTTGCACCGCCCAAGCCTCACTTTTAAGCTGCGCTTTTAAAGTGATGTCCTTTAATTGACGATAGTACATGAAACGTAAGCGTTCTTCATACAATTCGCCACGGTCGTTGGCTACGCTAAAGTTTCTGCGTAATGTGGGCACATTACTTTCAAAAAAATCTGGAGTATTCAGACCGCCGTGCTGACCACTCCTTGCATTAAAGAAACTAAATTCAAAGCCATGCAGCGGTAAGGTTCGTTTACCATCCTGGTAAACTCCGTCCTGACGCATTTTGATATTCAGCTCATGTCCGTCAGTTCCTTCATTACGGTATAATCCCAGCGCATTCGATCGTAAATAATCGACCCATAATTGTTTAGCAGAATCTACCGGGGACATAGTCTTTAAACCAAAGAGCTGGCCTCCACCGATACCTGTAAGTACGGTCAGATCGGTTTTTGGAGAACTTGCACTGTGATAATTAGGCATCGTTAGGTATGATCTTGAAAACTGATGCCAACCATTTAGTGCTGGAGATAAGTGTGGATTTAATGCATCGTATTGTAAACCTCCTATAGCTGAATTTTCTCGTACTGTCCACTCCCAAGGGTTGGTCCTCCAAATTTCAAATTCAGCCTTGTGATTCATTAGAAGCGTAAGGCTATCTGCAGGTTGTGTATCAATGCTTACGAAATACCCTTGTTTATAGACCACTGTTCTAAAACCTATATGTCTAAACGTGGATAGTTCAAGATCTGTGGAGTCCTGATCTTGATTTACACTTACCATGTTAGTAGTAATGTCGCTTAAGTCTCTATAAGCACTCGTATCAGTTTGCCCTAAAACGCAAAGAGAGAGAGATAATAATATAGATGTCAATAAGAAGGGCCTCATACGGGCGTAAACTTAATCAATAATGCTGCAATAACGCGTAAATGCTGAGTTTAGCGCATAAAAAAAGCCCAACCTAGTAAACTAGATTGGGCTCGAAAAATGGCGGCGACCTACTCTCCCGGAAGTACCAGTACCATCGGCGCTAATGTGCTTAACTTCTCTGTTCGGAATGGGAAGAGGTGATCCACACTGCGATAACCACCATAAACTTTAAATACGTTTAAATGTGTTAACACATTGGTATATGAACATATAGAGCTTTCGTCTTAGAAAGCCACGGGTAATTAGTACTTCTCGGCTATGACATTACTGCCTT